>NZ_FUXM01000001.1 GCF_900167165.1 Carboxydocella sporoproducens DSM 16521
TCTGGCATGTAATCCAGAACCAGCCGTAAACGAACTAAATCTCCAATTGTTTGTATTTCTGTCCACTCAAATAGCTTAATTTGTGGTATAATAGCCATAACAGGCATCCCTCCCTGGGTAGGATTTTTGTCTTTTCAACTTCAATTTTACCACAGGTGGATGCCTGTTGCTTATTTTTTACAACATTTGAGGCTGGGGTGAATTTTTCCCTCAGCCTCTTGTTTTGCGCTAAAAACCCTTTTCTATACACCTTTTTCTGGGGTAAATTTATTTTTGACCTTTCGCTAATCCCTTGGATTGTCAGGATTTTCTGACAACGCAATTAGCTCTAGGTATGGGACTTCCACTAAAACCAAGGATAAGAGCCATTTATTTTCCCCCTTTCTACATTATATAAATTAAACAAACATTACTGAAACAACAGCACCGGATTAATTCCGGTGCGTCCTATAACTGCTCATTTATTTTATAATAACGGCTCCGCTCTTTCCGCTTTAAACAAAACTTGTTTTCCTTCTACCTGCGCTTTTCCGGTAATACGATAGCCCCTGGGAGTGCCTTCCCGGCTGGCAATAACTACTTGCATTTTACCAGTTTCAAGGATATTCTGTTGCGTAGTTTGCATTTTATAGATATCAAAAACTAAAATATCGCTATCACGCACCTCCTTTACTTTGCCTACTACAATCAAGTGTGGTTCTCCTTTACTAGATACTGTGACAATAGGAATAATAGGAGCAATAGGGATTAATTCTTGAATTTCTTTAGTGATTACCACAACACCCGCCTCCTTATAGCTGATTGTTTGGTTACAAGTTTATTATAAGCCGAGCAAATTATGAAAGTTGTAAATTTTTTTACTACATTTTTCATTTTTTGCAGCTTATCACAAATATAAAATAATTATACGTAAAATCTTTTACAGCTTATAAAGCACTTTAAGGGGTGGATATCCACCCCTTTATTACTTCCTATCAACCCCAATATTTTTCAAGACAATGTCCAGGTTTCAGAATATAGTTTTTTCCATATCGGATAATGATGCCTGAATTGCGCAATTCTTTCAAAGCATAACTTACCATAACCCGTGAGGCCCCTATCATATCACCCAATTCTTGTTGGGTAATTTCCAATTCTATAACTATTCCATTAGATGTTTTCCGTCCATACACATCTGCTAACTTAAAAAATAGTCGCAATAATTTATCCTTAACTGATGTGCCAACTACTTCACTAAAGTGTTGTGTCATTTTATATAATTTTTGTCCAAGATAACTAATAATTTTTATTGCTAAACCAGGGTTTTGTAGAAGTAATTTCTCGAACTGATTGCGATTAAAGCAACATACCATGGCTTCATCCATTGCAATTGCACTAAAAAGATGCTTCTGTTCCTCCTTTTGAAACAATGCTTCCTCACCAATTATTTCTCCAGGCCCTATTACTTCAATGATTATTTCCCGCCCTTCCTCATTAATCTGTACAAGTTTAAGTTTCCCTGCTTTAACTAAATAAATAGTGTTAGCAAGCTCACCTTGATAAAACAGAAAATTATCTTTTGGAATTTTTTTTTTGGTTGTACTAATACAAACACTAGCAAACTCCGATCTATCCAAACCCTGAAAAACCGGTAATTCGTGCAAACATAAATAACTTCGTTTCACTGTTATCACCTTTCTTGTGAGGAACAGCTCATATTTTGACTCTAAAAGATTTAAATAAATTATAACTGAAAGTAACATCCTTCAAAGTAAAATTTTTGACATGCACTTTTACCAATTCCTCATAATATCACGCCAGTGACCCGGAGTAATTCCCAGCTCAGCCATTATTTCCTGCCAGCCCGGCCAGCGCAAAATCTCCAGTTCCCGCCCCCGGTTTTCGGTATATGAGCTGATGGCCAGCAGTTGCCAGTCAGGTACCGCCGGATGGGTCATCACTTCTGTAAAACCAGCAGCCATCCCCTGTAAGATTTTTTCAAAATTCTCCCTGGTCACCCCGGCACCAAAAAAATGCTCCACAAAAAAGTCGGGAGTTGCTACTCCCTGCTGCCGGAAAAAGGCTTTAGCCTCCTCCTGGAGAGCCCGCAGGGGTAAATCAAAGAGCCGGGCCAGGTGCAGTGCTACCGGCCGTAACCAGGGCCAACCGTGGACATGATGATGGGAATCCAGGTGACTCAGTTCCAGGCCCCAGCTGCGGGCCGTTTGAATCTGGGCCAGCCATTCTGCTTCCGCCCATTCCTGGAAACGAGCGATCTCTTCGGCACTGGCCCGCTGCAGGCGTTCATACAAAACGGGATAGGGTTCAAACTGGCGGCCGTCAGTCAGGGCCTTGCCCACTGTCAAATTGAGATGCACACCCATTTCCAGGGCCGGACATTCCCGGCTGAGGTCCACCGCCTCCCGGGCCCAGGGCTGGTTGACCAGGATGGTAGTGCTGGTCAAAATCCCTTCCCGGTGGCAGCGCCGTACCCCTTCGTTGATGCCGGGAGATAATCCGAAATCATCGCCATTGACAATTAGCCACTTGCTCATACCCCTTCCTCCTTCAATGGCCGGCCAAAAAAGAGATAAAACCAGCCGGTACCTACCAGATATAACAAACCGACACCCCAGAAGACGGCTTGGTAACCTCCCCAGTGCAGCAAATAACCGGTCAGCGGCCCTCCCACGGCCCAGCCCGCCTGGTAGAGAGTGCCGTTCAGGGAAGAAGCCAGCCCGCGTTTATCTGCGGCCACTGCCGTCAGGGTAATATTTTGCACCAGCGGATGGGCAGCATTCATCAGGGCCATCCAGAATGTGCAAAGTCCGCCGCCCCCGCCGGTCCCCCAGCCGGCCGGCCAGGGGCATCATCACGGCTGTAACCGCAGCTGACAGTCCAATCACCTGTCCGGCAAAGGCCGTAGTATATCCGTATTTTAATAATAGCAGATTATAGAGAACTTCAAACATCCCGCGGCCCATTTGTCCAAAAAACTGGGCCAGCAGCAAAAAACCACAACTCAAATCCCCTCCACCCTCTATACTTCTCCCTCGGCCGATTTTTTCCTGCAAAAAAGAGGAGACTGTCCCGCCAGACAGTCCCGCTCTGGTTATTTTATCACGATATTCACCAGTTTATTGGGTACCGGAATGACTTTGACCACCGTCTTGCCTTCCAGCCAGCTTTTAACTTTGGGCAGGGCCAGTACCGCCTCCTGCTGTTCCTGGACACTGAGGCCAGCGGGCACATTCACCCGATCCCGCACCTTGCCATTGATTTGCACCACCAGGGTAATTTCCTCAGCCACCAGGGCCTGCTCATCCACCCGGGGCCAGCTCTGGCGATGGACACTGTCAGTGTGGCCGAGAGCCTGCCACAATTCCTCAGTAATATGCGGGGCAAAGGGAGCCAGCATGATGACCAGCAACTCCAGCGCCTCCTTGACTACCGCCAGATTGGGCTCAGTTACCTTGTCCTTGTAGCTATAGAGGCCATTGACCAGTTCCATGATGGCACTGATGGCGGTGTTGAAATTGAAGCGCTGGGAGATATCATCGGTAACCTTTTTCAGGGTGGCATGCAGCTGCCGCCGCAACTCCTTGTCCTCAGCTCTCAGTTCCCCACCCTGGTAGGCGCTGACTCCGGCCAGATTCTGATGGTAATGGTGAACCAGGCGCCAGACCCGGTTCAGGAAACGGTAAGCCCCTTCTACCCCCTGGTCACTCCACTCCAGATCCCGTTCCGGGGGAGCAGCAAAAAGGATGAAGAGCCGGGCGGTATCAGCCCCGTATTTGGCCATAATCTCTTCCGGACTGACCACATTGCCCCTGGACTTGGACATCTTGGCCCCATCCTTCAGCACCATGCCCTGAGTGAGCAAATTGGTAAAGGGCTCATCCACACTGACCAAACCCAGATCATACAAAACCTTGGTGAAGAAACGGCTATAGAGCAAATGCAAAATAGCATGTTCTACCCCGCCGATATACTGGTCCACCGGCATCCAGAAGTCTACCAGCTCTTTGGCGAAGGGCACATCTGTAGCCCGTGGGGTAGTGTAGCGCAGGAAATACCAGGATGAGCAGATAAAAGTATCCATGGTATCGGTTTCCCGCCGGGCGGCTCCGCCGCACTGCGGACAGGTGGTGTGGACAAATTCCTCGCATTCCGCCAGAGGTGACTGACCCCCGGGCTTGAAATCCACATTTTCCGGCAACAGCACCGGCAGCTGTTCTTCCGGTACCGGCACAATCCCGCAACTATCGCAGTAGACAATGGGAATAGGCGCACCCCAGTAACGCTGGCGGGAAATCAGCCAGTCCCGCAAGCGGTAATTAACCCGCTTGCGCCCCAGTCCTCTGGCCTCAATGGTTTCGGCGATTCTATCCCAGGCTTCTTCATTGGGCAGGCCATTGAATTCCCCGGAGTTGACCAGCTTGCCTTCCCCGGCATAGGCCGCGGTCATGCTGGCACCATCCAGTTCTTCCCCTTCCGGCTGGATTACCACAACCACCGGCAGCTTGTATTTGCGGGCAAATTCAAAGTCCCGCTGATCATGGGCTGGAACCCCCATTACCGCCCCGGTACCATAATCCAGTAAGACGTAATTGGCAATCAGGATGGGTACTTCCTTGCCTGTCAGGGGATTGACGGCATAGGCCCCGGTGAAAACCCCTTCCTTTTCCGCTTCCGTGGATGTGCGGGCGATTTCGCTCAGGGTTTTCATTCTTTCCCGGAAAGCCATAACCTCAGCTTCCTGGGGCTGGCCTTTTACCAGTTCCGGCACCAGGGGATGTTCGGGGGCCAGCACCATATAGGTTACCCCGAAAATGGTATCCGGTCGGGTAGTATAGACGGTAATGGTTTCCTCCCGCCCCTTGATGCCAAAGGTGATTTCCACCCCTTCACTGCGGCCGATCCAGTTTTCCTGCATAATCTTGACCTTTTCCGGCCAGCCGGTCAGTTTTTCCAGGTCATTCAGCAAACGTTCCGCATAATCGGTAATGCGCAAGAACCACTGTTCCAGGTCCTTTTTGGTAACCTGGGAATCACAGCGTTCACAGTGCCCGTCCACCACCTGCTCATTGGCCAGCACGGTGGCACAGGAAGGACACCAGTTAACCGCCGATTTTTTCTTATAAGCCAGACCTTTTTTGAAGAATTGCAGGAACAGCCACTGGGTCCAGCGATAATAGCCGGGATGACAGGTAGATACCTCCCGGTCCCAGTCATAACTGATCCCCATGCCCTTTAATTGCCGCCGCATATTGTCAATATTGGACCAGGTCCAGGTCGCCGGATGAATCCCATGCTTAATTGCCGCATTTTCTGCCGGCAAGCCAAAAGCATCCCAGCCCATGGGATGCAGTACCTGGTAACCCTGCATGGTTTTAAAGCGGGCCACCACATCCCCGATGGAATAATTGCGCACATGCCCCATATGCAAATTGCCGGAGGGATAAGGGAACATCTCCAGACAATAATACTTGGGCTTGTCCTGACTTTCTTCTACCCGGTAGAGCTTTTCCTCCGCCCAGCGGGCCTGCCACTTCGGTTCGATCTCAGCAAAATTATAGCGCTGCTCCATCCAGTCCACTCCTCCTTATTTTTGCCAAATAGAAAAGCCTTTCCTCCCCCTTGGGACGAAAGGCCTTGCTTCCGCGGTACCACCCAAATTGACCGGACTCAAAAAGCCCGATCCCCTTGCTGCCGGTAACGGCGGCGGCCGGGAAAGACTACTGCCAGCGGGTTCGCCTTTCCAGCTCCGGGGCCAGTTCCCCTATGGCGGTTACCGCTTTCCACCAGCCAGCGGCTCTCTGTCAACCGGCTAATAAGGTACTCTTCCCCTTCATCGCCATTAAATTACCATTTTGTCCGATATTATACTGAAAAGCGGCTTAACTGTCAAGGCGCTTAGCCTCGCCCCAGAGACGTTCCAGGTTATAATACTGGCGCTCTTCCTCCAGAAAGACATGCACCACCGCCTGACCATAATCCAGCAAAATCCAGCGACCAGAACGCAGGCCTTCCCGCCGCAGGGGAATTACCCCCAGGCCTTCCTTGACCTTCTCTTCAATCCCATCGGCGATAGCCCGCACCTGGGTAGTGGAATTACCGCTCATGATGACAAAATAATCGGTCATAATTGAGAGTTCACCCAGTTCCAGAATAGTGATATTGCGGGCTTTCTTGTCTTCGGCACCGGCTTTAATCAAATCCAGTAACTTTCTGGTCTCTTGCTCAGACACTTATTTTACCTCCCTTGCCTTAAGTCTTAGTAACTGGGCATTGCGGGCCCTAACCGCCAGCGGATGGATGTATTGCTGGCGCTCCAGCAAATAGCGGAGAGTATGATCCAGCCCGGCCAGATAGGCCCCTTCCAGATCCCTGGCTGCCAGCAGTCTTAATTCCTCCACTCCAGGGTAATCCCGTCCCGGTTCGATCATATCGGCCACAAACAACAGCTTGTCCAGGGCTGTCGCCTCCGGATGGCCCAGGGTATGACGGGCAATGGCCTGCAAAACTTCCTTGTCCCTTACCCCCTGTTCAGCCGCCAGCTGCGCTCCCACCGGCCCATGTAAAAGCATGGGTACAGCCAGCCAGTCGGCATCCAGTTCCAGCCCCTGCTGCCGGGCCAGTTCCAGCAACCGCTCCGGAGGATAATCGCGGGCGACATCATGCCAGACGGCCGCCTGTTCCGCCTTTTCCGGCTCCAGTCCGTGGGTAAGGGCCAAACGGCGGGCCTGCTGGCGTACCCCTTCAATATGCTGCCAGCGTTCTCCTTTTACTTGTTGTTGAATAAAGGTAACTGCTTCCATCCCGGTTAACCCCTGTTGACAGTTTTCTCCGCCCATTATAGCATAAACAGGCAAAAATGGCGAGTGCCTTGCATTTTCTCCCATTTTTCTTTATACTGACTCTAAAAAAGGAGATGAGGGGGAGACAATGGTGGTACAAACCCTGCAAAATCCAGTTCATCAACGGATTCAGGAATTTCTGGATCAATTCCAGCTGGGAATAAAGGTAATCGAGTTTGAGGTCAGTACCGAAACCAGTGAGCTGGCTGCCAGGGCGCTAGGGGTGACACCGGCCC
Organism: Carboxydocella sporoproducens DSM 16521; assembly: GCF_900167165.1. NCBI lineage: Bacteria > Bacillati > Bacillota > Clostridia > Eubacteriales > Clostridiales Family XVI. Incertae Sedis > Carboxydocella > Carboxydocella thermautotrophica. Next base: position 7,076 of record NZ_FUXM01000001.1, read on the forward strand.
AAATCGCTAAAAGCCTGGTATTCCTGGCTGATGAGAAGCCCCTGCTGGTAGTTACCTGTGGAGATCTCAGGGTGGATACCAAAAAATTAAAGGCCCTGACCGGAGCCCGCAAAATCCGTTTTGCTAATCCCGAACAGGCCCTGCACTATACCGGCTATCCCGCTGGCGGAGTTTGTCCCTTTGCTCTCTCCCAGCCCCTGCCGGTATATCTGGATATCAGTATGCAGAGATTTCCGCTGGTCTATGCTGCTGCCGGTACTCCCAATTCAGCTGTGCCAGTAACCCTGGAGCAACTGCAGGTTATTACCGGTGGTCAAGTGGTGGATGTATGTTAAAATATTCTTTATCCAGTATTGACATTTTTAGTTTAATTGTAATAAATTATTTAGTAGATTAAATTTGTGCTATACAATAAAATGCAAAACAGTCGATAAAGGCAAACCCATCGAAAGATGGGGGCGCAAAGCCATGGGTCTAAGGCCCCTCCAGGGCTATGATTGCCAGGTTGCCGAAGCTGGAAAGCAGCGAGCATATGGTTGCTCTGCCTTTCCATGGGCTTCCCTGGAAAGGCTTTTTCTATTATTAAGGATGTTTAAGAATCTAGTCCGGAAAAATGGTACCGCTGGCTTTAATTTAATGTGCTATTTCATGGTTAATAACATAGGGAAGGGGATACAAATTCAATGGACATCAAATACATCAGCCTGTTCGCTGCCAAATACTCGGAAATACCAACTAATGAAGTCATGATTGCAGCGATTAATACAATCATCCAGGCTGTTGAAGCAAAAGACAGTTATACAAAACATCACTCCCAGAAAGTAGCAGAGTATGCCAGAATCATTGCCCTGGAAATGGATCTCCCACAAGAACAGGTGGAGCAAATCTATCTGGCCGCACTATTCCACGATATCGGTAAAATCGGAGTACCCGACCAAATATTAAGAAAGCCAGATAAGTTAACAGAAGAAGAAATGACCCTGCTTAAACAGCATCCTTTAATAGCATGTCGTATTCTGGAAGGATTTGAAAGTTTTCGGGAACTATTGCCTGCCATTGCTCAGCACCATGAATACTGGAATGGAAGCGGTTACCCCTATGGCCTGGTTGGTGAAACCATTGATTTAGGCGCCAGAATATTAGCAGTGGCAGATGCTTTTGATGCAATGACCAGTGACAGAGTATACCGTCCAGGTATGTCCCAGGAACAGGCAATCGGGATATTAATTCAAGAGGCAGGTAAACAATGGGACCCGCAGGTAGTAAATGTCTTCATTAATTGGTGGGAAAAAACTTTTAACCCTGAAGGACACCATGATTGGCAGTATAAACATATAGTAGCACTTTATAAAAATTTTTTGGAGGATGTCACAAACGGAAAGGTAAAGTTAATCAGCGATGAAGAAATTAAACACCACGAACTCGATTACACCTATTTTACTAAAGTTTCTATTAAAAGCGTTTTTGATATATCCCAGGCCAGACAAATGTTTAGCAACTGGCTGGAAAAAATTTTAGTACCCCAGCATAAGCAAAGGATCTATTCCGTGGTTTTTTCTGAGTTAATCACAAATATTGTAAAACATGCTGGCCGGGGGCACGTACAATGGGGGTTAGATAAAAGCTATAACATCATTATTACCCTTAGAGACGAGGGAAAAGGGTTTGTGCTGGAAAAATTGCCCAATCCATCCTAATTAATGGTTTTTCCACCCGGAACTCCCTGGGAAGAGGTCTGCCGCTGGTTTTTAATCAATGTGAACAATTGCTTATCTCCTATACTGGAAAGGGTACCTTTATTTCAGTAAAACTGGCCTGTGAAAAGATTGCTGAAAAAGAATTTTAAAAGAAGACTGCCGACGTAAAGGTCGACAGTCTTCTTTTACTTACTGTAATTCCCTGGGTTTAGCCTCATTTACAGTAATTGTACGTCCCTGTAGCTCCGCCCCGTTCATCGCCTGAATCATGCGATCGGCATCGGCATCATTGACTTCCACAAAACCGAAACCGCGACTGCGCCCGGTTTCCCTGTCAGTAATAATCCTGGCCCCCAGCACTTCCCCATGCTGGGAAAAGGCCCGGATTAAGTCATCCTGTTTAATGGCCCAGGGCAAATTGCCTACATACAATGTTGTCACCATGGTAACCCACCTCTCCAAAAATAAGTCTGCCTTTCAGGCAAGTTTAGTATTTGAATGGTGGGCGCAAAGTATGTGAGCAAATTAAAACCGGTACAGGTTATTATTAACAATAAATTTTTCTACCTCGGGATGAACCAGATACTTGATGCTTTTCCCCCGGGCCACCCGGGCCCGTATGTCCGAGGAGGAAATAGCCAGAGAGGGCACTGTAAAGGGCCGGATTCGCTGTCCCAGCTGCGTTCCCAGCCGTCCCTGCACCTCCCGCAATTGCTCCAGCTCAAAACCCGGCCTTGTAACAGCAATAAAATGACATAAGGCCAGCAATTCCCGCACCCGGTGCCAGGTCAGAATCTCCAGCACCGCATCGGCCCCGGTGATGAAATAGAGCTCCTGGTAATTCCCCTGGTCCAGCAGCTGCCGAACCGTATCGTATGTATATGAAGGCCCTGGCCTTTCCAGCTCCAGCAGGCAAAGCTGAAAACAGGGATTGTCCGCTATGGCCAGCCTGACCATTTCCGCCCTTAGCTCCGCCGCTGTCACTTTTGCCCCCTGTTTATGGGGGGGCTGGCCGGAGGGAACGAACAGCACCCGATCCAGCCCCAGTTCATCCGCAACTTCCTGAGCCACCACCAGGTGGCCTAAATGGATGGGATCAAAAGTCCCACCCATCACCGCAACCCGCTTATCCATGGTCCACTCCTTGCCTCACATTCCCAGCAATTCCCGATAAACACTCCAGACCCGATCTTCTAGATGCTGGCGACAATCTTTGCACACACACCAGCAGGCTTCTGTTACTTCCCCATCTGCCAGAATCCAGCTACAGACCAGGTCAGCCTGCCCTTCCCTGCCACACAGTTGACAGCTCTTGCACACCATGGCCTTTCACCCCTTTGTCGCCGATTTGTAATAACAGCATAAGCGACAAAGGGCTGTCCGGACCAGTTCTTTTCCGGCAACCGCCAAAAATATCCCCTGAGCAGCAGAAAAGAGACTTGTTCTGTCATGTACTATCAAAAAACAAAAATATCTCCCGTTTACTCCCTGATTTGACCTTCACCATAAACAATATACTTGATGGTTGTCAATTCCGTCAATCCCATCGGCCCCCTGGCATGCAATTTCTGGGTACTGATCCCAATTTCCGCCCCGAAACCGAACTGGAAACCATCAGTAAAACGGGTAGAGGCATTTACATAGACGGCAGCCGCATCCACTTCCTGCAGGAAGCGCCGGGCAGTAAAATAGTTGCTGGTCACAATCGCTTCTGAATGTTTGGTACCATACAGGTAGATATGCTCCAGAGCCTCATCCAGGGAATCCACTACCCGGATGGCCAGAATCAGATCAAGAAATTCCGTGGCCCAATCGTCCTCAGTAGCGGGTTGAATCCCCGGCACCAGACTCCGGGTGACAGGACAGCCCCTCAGCTCTACCCCCAGCTCCGTCAGCCTTTCTGCCAGGCCGGGCAAAAATTCGGCGGCTACCTCCCGGTGGACCAGCAGAGTCTCCATGGCATTGCAAACCGCCGGCCGCTGGGTTTTGGCGTTGATCACAATTTCCTCCGCCATGGCCAGATCGGCTTCCGCATCCACATAAACATGACAGTTGCCCACCCCGGTTTCAATTACCGGCACGCTGGCATTTTCCACCACCGTGCGAATCAGCCCGGCACCCCCCCGGGGAATGAGGACATCCAGATAGCCATTTAAACGCAACATAACATTGACCGCTTCCCGGCCAGTGATTTCAATCAGCTGAATGGCCCCTTCCGGCAGACCCACCTCCCGGGCCGCCCGGGAAATAATCCGGGCAATGGCGGTATTGGAATGAATGGCTTCCGAGCCGCCACGCAAAAGCACAGCATTGCCGGTTTTCAGACAGAGAGCAGCCGCATCCACCGTGACATTGGGCCGGGCCTCATAGATTATGCCCACTACACCCAGCGGCACCCGCATTTGTCCGATCTGTAACCCATTGGGGCGGGTCCACATTTTTACCACTTCCCCAACCGGATCCGGCAAAGCGGCTACCTGGCGTAACCCTTCTGCCATGTCGGCAATGCGCTTTTCCGTCAATAACAACCGATCCAGCAGGGCCTGGGAGAGCCCCTTCTGCCGTCCTGCCTCCATATCCTGGGCATTGGCCCGCAATATCTCATCTGACCGCTGTTGCAAAGCCTCGGCCATGGCCAGTAAGGCTGCATTCTTGACATCGGTGCTGGCAGCAGCCAGCTGCCGGGCCGCCTTCTGGGCCAGTTTGGCTTTTTCCACTACATACTGCCGTACATCCATCCTATACCCTCCCTATAAAACCACCAGATTATCCCGGTGAATCACTTCATCATAGTTTTTATGACCTAATAGCCGTTCAATCGCCTCGGTTTTCAGACCCTTGATCTGCTCCAGCTCAGTAGCACTGTAGTTGACCAGTCCCCGGGCGATCTCCCGTCCTTCCCGGTCCACCACCGTTACCACCTGTCCCTCGCTGAAGCTGCCCTCTACCGCTAGCAAGCCGCTGGCTAACAGACTCTTGCGCCCCTTAACCAGAGCGCGGACAGCACCGTCATCCACTACCAGCCGCCCTTTCACACCAGGGCTGAAGGCAATCCAGCGCTTACGGGCCTGCAGGGGATGGTCCTGGGGTTTAAACCAGGTGCCAACCTCCTCTCCGGCCAGGATATCCTGAATCACTCCGGGCCGGGAACCATCAGCAATTACCATAGCCGTTCCGGAAGAAACAGCGATTTTGGCTGCCTGGATTTTAGTCGCCATTCCTCCGGTACCCAGCTGAGTCCCCGCTCCCCCGGCCATAGCCTCAATTTCCGGGGTAATCTCCGCCACCCAGTTGAGCAAACGGGCATCAGGCTGGCTGCGCGGATCAGCCTCATACAGGCCAGCGATATCGGAAAGCAAAATAAGCAGATCAGCTTCCACCAGACTGGCCACCAGGGCGGAAAGGGTATCATTGTCCCCGAACTTGATTTCCTCCACCGCCACCGCATCATTTTCATTTATGATTGGAATTACTTCCAGCTTCAGCAGGGTAAACAGGGCATTGCGAGCATTCAGAAACCGGGAACGATGGGCCACATCCTCCCGGGTCAGGAGAATCTGGGCCACCGTCTGACCATATTCGGCGAACAATTTTTCATACATATGCAATAATATCCCCTGTCCCACCGCAGCCGCGGCCTGCTTTTCCGGGATGGTGCGAGGCCGTCGTTTCAAACCCAGCTTGCCGATCCCGGCCCCTACTGCTCCGGAAGTAACCAGAATCACCTGTAAACCCCGGTTATGTAAATCAGCCAGCTGGTGCACCAGCGCCTCCATGTGCTGCAGGTTGAGCCGCCCGCTACTGTGGGTCAGGGTAGATGAACCAACCTTGACAACTACCCTTTTTACCTGCTTCAGATATCTCTTTCTCTCCTCAACCATCTTGCTCCCCTCCACACCGTAAATCGCTTATCCGGGTAATTGAATTTGCGGCTTTTGGGCCGGTCGATAGAAGAGGAGATTGTGCCCGATCATCTGTACCAGCTCGGCCCCGGTACCTTCTGCCAGCCGGCGAGCAATGTCTTCCTTTTCTTCGAGACAGTTTTTCAGCACCCGGACCTTGACCAGCTCGCGGGCCTCCAGAGTTTCATCCAGCTGCTGAATGACAGTGGGAGTGACCCCACCTTTACCAATCTGAACGGTGACGGGTTCTAAACTGCCCAATCCCCGGAGATAGCGTTTCTGTTTCCCTGTCAATACCATGAATTTTGCACCTCATTCGTTTAAGTTTGGCTTATATTATACCATAAAAAAAAGGGTCTCTCCACCCCGGTAGTTATCATCTGCATACATCGTTTCCAATCCCAGCTAATATTATTTTATGGAAGGAGGTAAGTCCAATGATAAAAAACGGTTTTTTCGGATTTATCCTGGCTGTTGTGACTGTTGTCTGGCACCTACTCCATTGCGCTCTCCCGGTAATTTTACCTCTCCTGGTCAGCCTTGGTATACTAGTACCGCAGCACTGGCATTTAATCAGTATTCCATGGCCTGTTACCGCTCTGGCCTCCATCTGGATTATATATTATTTATTACGTCAGCGGATAATTATTTTTTACGTTAGAAAATAAAAAGGCAGGCTTTACTCCTGCCATTCAAATTCCATATCCATAATCCTGACAGTATCCCCTTCCTGGATGCCAGCTTCCCGCAAAGCCCGATCCACGCCTAGCACCTCCAGGATTTTCTGGAAGCGGCGTACTGCTGCCTCATTGTTGAAGTCAGTGCGATGGAAATGCTTCTCTACTTCCTGGCCACCGATTACCCAAACGCCCTCCTCATCCCGCTTCAGGGTAAAGGGCTCCGTCTCTTCCACCCGGGTGACCTTGACCTCCTCCGGTTCTACCGCCTCCACCGCTTCTTCCGGCGGCAATTCCGGCAAACGCCGGGCCAGATATTTTACCAGTTCATCCAGGCCCTGTCCGGTCGCAGCGGATACGGGGAATACAGGGTACTGCTCCCCCAGTTCCTGGCGCAGGCGGGCCAGGTTTTCCTCGGCTCCCGGTAAGTCCATCTTGTTGGCCGCAATCACCTGGGGACGCCGGGCCAGCCGCTCACTGTACAGGGCCAGCTCCCGGTTGATGACGGCAAAATCCTGCAAGGGGTCCCGTCCCTCCGACCCGGCGATATCCAGCACGTGTACCAGCAGGCGGGTTCGCTCCGTATGGCGCAGGAATTCGTGGCCCAGACCAGCACCGGTATGGGCCCCTTCAATCAGACCGGGAATATCGGCCATGACAAAACTTTCCTCTCCCACCTTGACCACCCCCAGATTGGGGACAATGGTGGTAAAGTGGTAATTGGCAATTTCCGGTTTGGCGGCGGAAACCCGGGAAATGATGGTGGATTTGCCCACATTGGGATACCCGATCAGCCCCACATCAGCCAGCAGTTTCAGCTCCAGCAACAGCCAGCGCTCTTCGCCCGGATCGCCTTTTTCCGCATAGGCTGGGCACTTGTCTTTGTTGCTGGCAAAACGGGTATTGCCCCGGCCACCCCGGCCGCCTCTGGCTACTACCACCCGCTGGCCGTGTTCGGTAAGGTCAGCCAGCAAGGCTCCGGTGTCAGCATCCCGGACCACGGTACCAGGGGGTACGCGGATAAGCAGGTCTTCACCCTTGCGGCCATGCATGTTCTTGGTGCCGCCGTTTTCGCCCCGTTCCGCCTTGTAATGCTTCTGGTAGCGAAAATCGATGAGGGTACGCAACCCCTCATCCACTACCAGGATAACATCTCCGCCTTTGCCACCATCACCACCCCAGGGACCACCCATGGGGACATATTTTTCCCGCCGGTAGGCAACAGCCCCATTGCCGCCATCGCCACCTTTGACGTAGATTCTTGCTTTATCCAGAAACACTTTTATCCCTCCCTGGATATTCCCAGATTAGGGCTCCATCCTCTGCTATGTAATATGCCCCTGCCAGCCCCGTTTCCATTCCCACCGGGGCTGGTTGCCAGCTGAGGCGCAGACCGGGCCCGGATGCTTGCAGGAAAAGCATGCTGTCTTCCCCTGTTGGCAGCCGCCCCTGCTGGCACAAACCCTCCAGAAAGGCAACCAGAGCCAGGGCTGCCCGGGGCTGCGGCTGCCCTGCACAGACTATTTCCAGCTCATGCTCCTGAGCCTGGGCCCACTGCTTCAGCTCCAGCAAGGCCAGCACCAGGTCTGGCTGGCCCAGACGGCAGAGATGGCTTTCTTCCTCCAGAGTCCGCTGTAGATTTGACAGCTGCCGTCGCACTGCCTCCAGATCCCCCATTTGCAGGTAGCCACTGAGCATCTGCAAATAATTGAACAGGTCATGTCGGCGCCGGTTCAATTGCTGCAGCCAGCGTTCCCCCATGACTCCCTCACCTTCCCCCGCAAAGATAAAGACCCCAGCCAGAGGCTGGCTGGGGTAAATCTTACAGAGCCGCTTCCACAGGATATACGCTGACCTGTTTCTTGTCGCGACCTTTTCTTTCAAAGCGCACAACCCCGTCGATCAGGGCGAACAGGGTATCATCCTTGCCGATACCGACATTGCGGCCAGGGTGAATCTTGGTTCCCCGCTGGCGCACCAGGATATTGCCGGCCAGTACAACCTGGCCATCATGCCGCTTGACCCCCAGCCGCTTGGCTTCAGAGTCCCGGCCGTTCTTGGAAGAACCTACCCCTTTTTTCTGAGCGAACAGTTGCAGGTTCTGCAGATTCAGCTTTAACATCAGGTCCACCTCCTCTTGATCACAGTTACATGTTCGGGGTGGTCGGCTGACAGCTGTTCAGCGTTTAGTGCCAGCGTTTCTGTCAAAACTCGGGCCTGGAGGCGCCGGTCAGCCGCCAGATTATCAGGTAACACACAGTACAGGTAACCATCAGCCACCGTCAGTTCCCGGGGCTCAACGCCTGCCACCTCGGTTAGTCCGTTGGTGATAGCCAGAGCCAGCATGGAAACCACTCCGCAGAGGAAGTCATAAGTCTCCCCGGGACGGCGCGCACCAGCATGTCCGCTGAAACGGTAAGCCTTGATTTCCCCTGTACCGGTCCGGAAAATTTCGATGGTAATCATAGTTAGGCCATAATCTTTTCCACTACAACCTTGGTGTAGGGTTGACGATGACCTTGCTTACGGCGATAGTTTTTCTTGGGCTTGTACTTGAAGACAATGATCTTCTTGCCTTTGCCGTGTTCCAGCACTTTCAGTACAGCCTTGGCCCCCGGTACGGTAGGATTGCCCACTACCAGCTGGCCATCTTTTGCTACAGCCAGAACCTGGTCCAGTTCCACAGTAGCGCCAACTTCTGCATTCAGCTTTTCAACCCGCAGTACATCTCCTTCCTGTACCCGGTACTGCTTACCGCCAGTTTGGATAATTGCGTACATGCTTGCACCTCCCTATTCCAGACTCGCCGAAAGCAGGCAGGCCTGTCGGCCATTTTCCGGCCCCTTTCGTGCGGTTGTGAACACTCAATTATTCTACCGGAAAAGGACAGAAATGTCAAGTAACAATCCGCAAAATCCGGGCCCGGGCAGAAGTTTTCTGCACCCGGGTCACTTCAACCTGCAGCTTTTCCCCAATAAAAGCCCCACCGCCATCGATATTGATGACAAAACCATGATAGCGGGCAATCCCATCCCGAGGATTGCCGGTGTGGGGCTCTTCCACCTTGAGTTGCAGCACCTGTCCCAATTTGACAGGAATATTGTTTTCCAGTTCAGCCCGGGATGACAGGGCCCGCAGGTTAAATTGCTCCAGATGTAACTCCTGATTACCCCGAATCAAAATCTCCCGGCGGGTGCGGCTTTCCAGCTCTCTCAGGCCGCTGCCACCACTGCCGATGAGCAAGGCAGCCACCGCTGGATGGACTTCCACCAGAATGGCCTCGCCCAGGGTGCGGCTGCAGAGCTCATAGAGGGCCTGTCTGACCTTGATGGCGACCGTCTCCTCGGAGAGCACCAGGCCCCGGCCTTCACAGTAGGGACAGGGGCGCATCAACAGGCTTTCCAGGCCGGAGCGGGTTTTCTTGCGGGTTATTTCCACCAGACCCAGCTGGGTAATACCCAGCACATGGGTTTTAGTCCGGTCCTTCCTGATTTCCTCCTCCAGTACTGCCAGCACCTGTTGCCGGTGCTCCTCGGTCGCCATATCGATAAAATCAACAATAATAATGCCGCCCAGATTGCGCAGGCGCATCTGGCGCACGATTTCCCGGGCCGCCTCCAGATTGGTATGCAGCACCGTCTCCTCCAGGTCCTTCTGACCCACATATTTACCGGTATTGACATCGATGGCAGTCAAAGCCTCGGTCTGGTCGATAACCAGATAACCGCCGCTTTTCAGCCAGACCCGGCGTTTTAAAGCCTTTTCCAGCTCGGCTTCCAGGTTGAAGCGCTGGAAGAGGTTTTCCCCCTCAAACAGCTGCACCCGGTATTTCAACTGAGGAGCCATCAGGTCCAGCAGTTCCAGTACCTTTTCATAGGCATGGCGCTGATCGATCATTACCCGTTCAATTTCTTCCGTAAACAAATCCCGAACCAGGCGCTGCACCAGATCCAAATCCCGGTGCACCAGACTGGGCACTCCCCCACCAGTGCTGCGCATCTGGATGCGCTTCCACAGTTTCAGCAGCATCTCCAGATCCTGCTGCAGCTCACTGGCCGACATACCTTCTGCCACCGTTCGTACGATCACCCCGATTTTAGGGGGCCGCAGCTTTTCCGCCAGTTCCCGCAGACGCTGTCTTTCCTCTTCATCTTCAATGCGGCGGCTGACCCCGACATAGTCCACGGTAGGCATCAGCACCAGATAACGGCCCGGCAGGGTAATATGGGTGGTAATGCGAGCCCCTTTGGTGCCCAGGGGTTCCTTGGTGATTTGCACCAGCAACTCCTGGCCTTCCTTGACCACATCGGTAATATTGGCCCGGGGCCGCTTTTCCTGTGGTAAAGGGGTTTCCTCCTCCCCCAGAAACTCCTCTGGCAGCCGCTGGGGCACGGCATCATCCACATAGAGAAAGGCATTCTTCTCCAGGCCGATATTGACAAAAGCGGCCTGCATCCCCGGCAGGACATTTTCCACCCGGCCCCGGTAGATATTGCCCACCAGGCGCTGGGCCTGGGAGCGCTCCACCAGTACCTCCACCAGCTGGCCTTCTTCCAGCATGGCAACCCGGGTCTCTTCCTCTCTAACATTCACAACCAGTTCTCTGCCCAAAGGGCTCACCCCTTATGCACGATTTCCATTGGGCTATACAGTTCGCCTCCCCTGGCCACCAGCAAATCCAGGCGATGCATCAGCAAGCCGTGTTCCACCACCGGCCAGCTCAGATATTTCTCCAGCAGCTTCACTATATCTTCAGGCCGCACGTTGGCCTCACTGCCGGCTGCTACCAGACAGCGCAGATGCACCATCGGGCCATCACTGCTGCCGGCCAGCCGGTAAAGGAGGGGGCGGAAATCCACTTCCCTCTCCCCGCTCTTGCTGCGTTTGAGCAAAGGCAGAGCAGGCTTTGTCAGCAGGGCCTGCAGCTGCTCATTGACATCGGTCACCGCTTCCCGCAGGGGCAGGCCTAACAGATAATCCGCCCGGTTGACGATACTCATCAGGGCCGGTGCCCCTTCCGGCAAAGTGCGGATTTTTACTACCTGGAAGCCCCGGGGCAAGGCCTGATTGAGACGCTCCTGCACTTCAGCCGGCAGGAGGTATTCCCGCAGTTCCAGGTCCAAATATTCTCCCTCACTGGTCATACCCACAGCCAGGGCATGAGCAAAAGCCAGTTTGGGATGGGGATTAAAACCTTCCGTTAAAGCCAGGGGCAAACCGGCCCGGCGCAAGGACCGCTCCCAGGTACGCAACAGATCGAGGTGGGAAACAAACCGCACTTCCCAGCCCCGTTGCCATTTCAAACGATATTTCATGCCCGTTCACCTCCCTGGAGCAGATTATCCACTTCCAGGTCAGGACAAAGGCGGCAGCCCTTGCAGCCATACCAGCGACAATCAGGGGTGACTGCCTGCCGTATGGCCTGTTCATATTCCCGCCAGAGAAAGTCCTTGCTGACCCCGCTGTTAATATGCTCCCAGGGCAGGATTTCCTCTCGTCCGAAGCTGCGCCGGGCAAAGTCTTCCGGTGTGAAACCGTGGGCTGCAAAAGCCTCCCGCCAGGTCTCATAGCGGAAATGCTCACTCCAGCCATCAAATTTGCAGCCTTGCTGCCAGGCAGTATATAGTACAGCCCCCAGCCGCCGATCCCCGCGGGCAAAAGCCGCTTCAATGAGGCTGGTACGGGCATCATGGTAGTTGAGAGTAATGGCTTTGTTCTTTTTCACCAGCTCTTTCAGCAATTCCTGCTTTTTCTGCAGGTTTTCCATACTGTCCTGGCCCACCCACTGGAAAGGGGTATGGGCCTTGGGCACAAAGGAGGATACACTGACCGTCACCTTGACCTGGCGGCTGGTCGTTTTCTCCCGCCGCCCGATTTCCACCACTCTGGCAGCTAAGGCTGCGATTCCGGCCACATCCTCTTCCCGTTCCTCCGGCAGACCGATCATGAAATAAAGTTTGATCTGATTCCAGCCCGCCCGGAAGGCAGCAGTGACCGCCGCTTCCAGATCCGCTTCGGTTACCCCTTTGTTGATGATATCCCGCATACGCTGGGTTCCAGCCTCGGGAGCAAAGGTCAGGCCGGTTTTGCGCACCCGCTGGATTTGCTGGGCCAGATCTACGGAAAAGGCATCCACCCGCAAACTGGGCAGCGAAACCCCTACTCCCTCTTCCCCCAGTTCATTGATCAGGGTAGCCAGCAAGGGGGCAACACAGGAATAATCGGCAGTGCTGAGGGACGTGAGGGCAATTTCATTGTAACCGGTGTGACGTACAGCCTCCCGGGCCTGTCTCAGCAAAGTCTCCGGCTTCCGTTCCCGCACCGGCCGGTAAATCATCCCGGCCTGACAGAAGCGGCAGCCGCGGGTACAGCCCCTGAGTACCTCCAGCATAATACGATCATGCACCGTTTCCAGAAAGGGCACGATGGGGGCAGTGGGAAAATCCAGACTGTCCAGGTCCCTGATCAGCCGCCGGGTTACCCGGGCCGGCACTCCTTCCCGGTTGGGACCAATAGAGGTAATGCTGCCATCTTCCCGGTAGTTGACGGTATAAAAAGCGGGCACATAGACCCCCGGTACCCGGGCCAGGCGCAGCAACACTTCCTGACGCCCGCCGGGGCGGCCATCCTGCTTCCAGTCCCTTACCACATCCAGAATTTCGTGAATTACTTCTTCCCCTTCACCGATAACAAAAGCATCGATGAAATCCGCCAGAGGCTCGGGGTTAAAAGCACAGGGTCCCCCGGCCAGAATCAGGGGATGCTCCTCTCCCCGCTCCCGGCTAAACAAAGGCAGCCGGGCCAAATCCAGCATGTTGAGAATATTGCTGAAACTCAGCTCATACTGCAGGGTAAAGCCGATCAGGTCGAAATCAGCCAGGGGGCGGCGGCTCTCCAGGCTAAAGAGGGGCAAACCTTCCTGGCGCAGCAATTCCTCCAGGTCAGTCCAGGGGGCAAAAACCCTCTCCATTAGAGCATCCTGCCGCTTGTTCACCTCATGGTAGAGGATGCGCAGGCCTAAATGGGACATACCCACTTCATAAACATCGGGAAAGGCAAAGGCCATGATTACCTGTACCTGTTGCCAGTCCTTTTTTATGCTGTTGACCTCATTGCCTACATAGCGGGCCGGTTTCTGCACCCGGGGCAAGAGGCGTTCAATCCGTTCAGCCAGCATGATATGTACCTCCTTTACTGTCACTCTATAACATACCATTATCGGTGTTGTGATGCAAGTTAACCTGCAATTTTAGGAAAACCTGCTCCTCTTTCTGTACAAAAACAAGCCCCTGTCCTATACGGACAGAGGCTGAGCCAGATACCGGTCGGCCAGCTCCACAGGTAACAGCGGTTTACTGTAATAGTAACCCTGGGCCAAATGGCACCCCAGTGCCTGCAGGAACCTGACCTGTTCTTCTGTCTCTACTCCTTCAGCCACCACCTTGAGGCCCAGATTCTGGGCCAGGGCAATGATGGTCTTGATCACCGCCTCCCCATTGGCATCCCGTCCGATATCCAGGACAAAGGAACGGTCCACCTTGAGATAGTCAACCGGGAACCGTTTGAGGTAATTGAGGGCCGAGTAACCGGTGCCAAAATCATCGATGGAAATCTGGACCCCCAGTTCCCGCAATTTTTTCAGCACAGAAAGGGTATAATCCAGGTTCTGCATGGACACCGTTTCGGTAATTTCCAGAATCAGCAACGATGGATCTACCCCCTCTTCTCTTATAATCTCAGCAATCCGCACCACCAGGTCCTTCTGGTAAAACTGGACACCGGAGAGGTTGACAGAAACCTTGACCGGTGACAAGCCCGCCTCTTCCCAGGCCTTGAGCTGGCGCAAAGCCTGGCGCAAAATCCATTCCCCCAGGGGAATGATCAAGCCCATTTCTTCCGCCAGCCCGATAAATTCCCCGGGCATTACTACACCCCGCTGAGGGTGCTGCCAGCGGACCAGGGCCTCCACCCCGCCCAGGCGGCCATCGCAAACGTAAAACTTGGGCTGATAGACCAGGAAAAATTCCCCCCGTTCCAGGGCCTGGCGCAAATCATTTTCCAGCTGCAAACGCTCCACAGCTTGTCCATTTTTAACATAGAATTTGTAGTTGTTTTTGCCTTTAGCTTTGGCCCGGTAGAGGGCACTGTCCGCATTTTTCAGCAGGGTTTCGGCATCGTCCCCATGGATGTGTTTCAGACTGATACCGATACTGGTGGTAATATACACCTGGTGGTTATCGATCTGAAAGGACTCCTGAAAGCTGGCAATAATGCGTTCGGCCACCTGCTTGATTTCCCGGATGCTGGGGATACGATGCAAAATCAGGATGAATTCATCTCCCCCCATGCGGGCCAGGAAATGGCCGGGGCCAACGGCCCGGCGCAGGCGTTTGGCCGTCTCCACCAGCAACATATCCCCCCGGATATGACCCAGAGTGTCATTAATCACCTTGAAGCGGTCCAGGTCCATCAGCAAGACAGCGGTAAAGCCATCCTGACGCCCATCGGCCAGCACCGTCTCCAGATGCTGCATTAGATGGGCCCGATTGGGCAAACCGGTAACCTGGTCGAAAAAGGCCAGAAACTTGATTCTCTCCTCCGCCTGATATTTTTCCGTAACATCGGTGGCAAAACCGGCGATTTCCACCACCTGGCCTTCGCGCCAGATGGGTTTAATCTGGCAGTGAAAAACCCTCCCCTGGTATTCGATATGAAATTCCGTTTCCTGTCCGGCAAAGGCCTGATCCAGGTAGGGCTTGATCCGGGAATAGAGCCTGGGCTCAAGATGATCGGCGAGTTTTAGGCCTTTGACCCTGGCCGTTTCCATGCCCGCTTGAGTGACAGTAGAACCTTCACTATAAGTGGGGTAGATGTTACCAGCTTCATCCCGTTTTAGTTTGAAGATGACATTGGGTAAAACCCCAATCAGGCTTTTAAACTCCTCAGCTACCTGCAGCCGTTCTTTCTCCATGACCAGCAAGGACCAGTAACGGCGAGTGAGCCCATAAAGCTGAAGCATTACCAGCAAATAAATTATCCCGGTTACTGAAAGCAAAAATCCCTTGATCCGGACAAACAGCTTTTGCTGGGGCTGTTTGTCTACCACCACCGCCAGTACCCGGTTGTTGTCCAGGGGAATATAATGTTTTTCATAATCCTTGCCCTGATATTTAAAGCTGGAATGTACCGGTTGCCCGGTGTTCAATACCTGCCGAAAGTAGGTGCGGTCCTGGGGCAGGCTGAATTTATTGGCCCCATACAGGACAGGCAGATCCCGCTCCGGTTCAATCACTTTCGGCTTGTCATTGAGATAGGCCGGCAGATTGATGACAGCAATTTCAACCAGATGTTCATTGGCATTGAGCAGGCTTTCAATCAGCTTACCCGGCCGGGAATGAGCACTTAAAGCCTTAATTTCCTGTTCGGAAATAAAGGGATTGATTATGAAGGCAGTGGTACCATCATAGTAGTAAGCATATTTGTAGTACTTCCCATCGGCATCAGAGAGAGAGACGGGCCCGGCCCAGTAGTAGGGCAAGTAGAAGCCCTTGCCCACATCCACCTGTTTTAAGGCAAAAAGCTGATTAAAAGCTTGAAACCAGTAACCCCAGTGTTTGGAGCTGAGGCCTATCTCTTTGGGGTCTGTGGACTTAGCGACAACAATATCCTCACCCTGGCGGACGAAGAGAGAGATATGGGTTAACTTCAGTTTGTCCCGTAAGCGCTCCAGCTCCTGCTGGCTGATGGTTTCAATCCGGCGCCCCTTAAGTTCACGAGCCAAATACAGGGAAGCATTATACAGGCGCAGATCCACTGACCGCTCAATTTCCTTCACCGCAGCATCACTGTTGCGGATAGCCAGCTGAATCACCCGGGTAATAGCAGCTATATCCTCTCTTTCCCGGGCCTGGATTTGATTTGCCAAAAACAAAACTATCGATTGATTGGCAACCAGAATGGCTATAGCAAGTATAAGACCGATTTTTATAAATAACGCCAGCCAGGCGGATTTTTCTTTCATTTAGTTCACTCCTCTGCTTCGCTCTTAAATTTATCTTAGCACCTGTTACAAAAAAAGACAATAAAAAAAGACTGAGGGCCTATGCCTTCAGTCAATTATTTCCTTTCCGTCGACCCAGAGAGCGTATTCACTGATATCCGCCCCATTGGGCCAGGTAACGCCATAGCCACCTGCATCTACTTGAGCCGCTTTAAAAAGAGCTATGTTTTTAAGGTCTAAAAAATTGTCTTGATCTAATAAAGGACTAAAGTCGTAAATTTTTTTCTTACCATTGTCAAAAGTAATTAAGAGGGTATAATCCGAACTAGCCTTAACTTCCTTAACTTTAGGGTACATCTCCCTACCCCCTTATTCAAGACCTTCTAACCTACGAAACTCTTGATTATTCCACATTGCCATTAACTCAGTCTGATATTTTTCAGCCCATTCTTTAACTAACTTTATTGCTCGGTTAGGTAAATCTCCTTCGATCATTTCGAGAGTAGAAATTTCAAACATCCCTACCCTCTCCCCATAAATAGCATGAAAATGGGGAGGCAAATGATCATTAAAAAACATTTTAATAACGATACCATAAAATCTGGCAATCTCGGGCACAAACAACCCTCCAAAAAAATTGGTGGACGTGATGGGACTTGAACCCACGACCTCCAGAGTGCGATTCTGGCGCTCTCCCAGCTGAGCTACGCCCCCACTATTCGTTTTTGTTGAGTTTGGTGGAGACGAGCGGAATCGAACCGCTGACCCCCTGCTTGCAAGGCAGGTGCTCTCCCAGCTGAGCTACACGCCCACTTTTGCTCAACATCATTTATTATAGCGAGGAGTGCCAGCAGGGTCAACCCCTGCTCCCTTGCTTATCTGTGGTAAAACTTGCTGCTGCGGTCAGGGATAAAGAGCATGGCCGCAAACACATAAGCGGTAAAGCCTGTCACAAACAACCCGATTAAGCCTTTTAAGATCATCCTCATTCTCCCCTTTCCTGTTTCTCTATTATAAATTATGCAACAAAGCCACTGCTCCAATCAACTTTTCTTCTGCTAAAACAGGAAAATAATTAGCCAGAACGGGACGGTTATTGATCTGCAATTTTTGATTATACAAAGCAATGCCATTTCTAGCTACTTTCAAAAGATCAGGACAGTTAAAGACTTCCTGAACTGGCTGCTCCAGGGCATCCTCAGCCTCTACTCCGCAGAGCTCACAGGCAGCCCGGTTGATGGTGGTAATGCGCCCCTCCCGGTCCACCGCCACCAGGGCATAGGGCAAAGAATCCAGCACAGCTATCAGATCCTGGGTGAAAAATTTGTATTTTTCACTGAAGGCATTGGCCAGGTCGGTCCTGGTCAACCAGCCCACCAGTTCCCCCCGGTCATTGACCACTGGCAATCGCCCTACCGGGATAGCCATGGCCTCCTCGGCCGGCATCATCTGGTTAATGGTAATGACATTGCGGGACATCAGGGCTTCGATGGGGGTATCCAGAGCCAGTCCCTGGGCCATGGCCCGCAAAAGATGGGTTTTGGTTAAAACCCCGGCCACCTTTTTGTTTTCCACCACCGGCGCCCCGTCAATCATGCGCTCGGCAAAGAGTTTGGCCACTTCCTGCAAAGTGCTGTTCTTGTCCAGTTTGATAACACCCCGGGTCATTATATCTTTTACCAGTACGCGCACAGCTTTTTCCCCCTATCTTATCCTACCCTTATTATAGTTATTTGCCCGGATAGTTAAAGTGCGAAAGGGCCAAACTGGCAGAAAAGGCCCCGAACTGTCGGTGCATGGGGTTAAATGGTTTTGCCGAAAACAAAAAACAGGTAATAAGTCAGGGCAACAGGCTCCCGCAGGTAATACTTACTGACAGTCCACCAGTCAAAAGGCATGGGAGCGGCCGCCAGGGAGTAGGTCATTCCCAGCCACCGGGCAGTAAGACCCGCCCGGAAGAGATGAAAGTTGTTGGTAACCAGTATGGCCCGCTGCCAGCCATGCTGTTGCATCAGGCGCTGGCTGTTAAGCACATTCTCCCAGGTGCTGGTGGAAACCTCATCGGTAATAATATCCTCTGCCCTGACACCGTGTTCTCTCAGCCACTGGGCCATAGCCAGAGCCTCGGTCAGTTTCTGGCCCTGGTCCAGGCCGCCACTGACAATCACTTTCCCCGCCAGCCCCTGCCGGTACAGGTCTGCCGCCACTTTCAGCCTTTCTGCCAGGATGGGGCTGGGCTTACCATTCCAGAGTTTGGCCCCCAGGACGATGATCACGTCTCCCCGCCCAGGTTGCGCCTTTTCCCCCTGCCAGATGACCAGTCCCAGCAAGGTCAGGTACCAGCTGGCCAGCAAAGCCAGTAACAAACGTCCGATTTTTTCCCATTGTTTCAGCCCCAAAACCCCCTTCCCGCATGGGCCAGCCAGGTACCTGCCGCCAGCCACCAGGGCGAAAGGCGCCGGCCCTCCAGGCGCCATTTCAGATAGCCCGCCTGGGCCAGCCAGAGTAAACCAGCCCCTGCCTGCCACCAGCTCCAGCCCCAGCGCCAGGCCAGCAACCACCAGGCCAGAGCCAGCATCAGGCCCAGACCGGCCAGCCGGTCCCAGAAATCCCGCCAGATATATATAGCTTCCAGCCTTTCCTCCAGCAGCAAAGCCAGAGCGGTAAAATCCAGGAGAAAAAACATCGTTTTATACCTCCTGCCTCTATTTTACGCATTCCAGCCGGACCAGGTCAATAAAAAAGAAACAGGTCGATTCCCTCGACCTGTCAGGGTTTATCGATCATGTCGGGATTGCGTTTAAACGGGCGGGTGGTATCAGCGTGGCCCCAGATGGCTTCATTCTTTTCCCCTTCCACCAGAAACTGCACTTCCCGCACTTCCGGCAGTTCAGTCAGGCTGGTAACCAGGGAATAGATGGTCATGGCTTCCCCGGCCGTCCCACCCGGATGGTTGACCTGAATCTCCCGGGAAAAATTGAGGGTAAGCAGTCCCTTTTCCAGTTTCCAGTCCAGCAAGCGGGTCCCAGGAGGAATAGTGGGAAAATGGCCTTTTACCCGCGGGCCATTGATCAATTCCTGCACAATCACCGGTACCAGAGCCTGGTCCGGCTCAACCTGCACCTGGCGGCGCTCCGGGGTTACCTTTTCCGCCTGTATATCAGCAAAGTACAAAGTGATTTCCCGGGTCACCGTATTCGGAGGCGCAGCAGGGGGTGAGCCGGCCTGCGGCCGGCCCAGACAACCGCCCAGCAGCACCAGGGCGGCAATAATGGCTGTCCACTGCCAGAACCTAGACATTTTCCATAGCCTCAGGCACAGTGTAATAACCCCGCCGCGGCCGCACGATTTCCCCCTGCTTGGCCATCTCAGCCAGATAAACCAGGAGCAAATCCTTGCTACGAGGAGTCAGGCCCTGATCAGTAAGGCTCTGCAGAATCTGGGCTGCCGCCAGGGGCATGGGGGAGTTTTGCAAAACTTCCACCACCTTGGCCCGCAGGTCCTTGCCCCCCAGTGAATTGGGATCATGGGCCCGCGGCGTCCGCGCCCGCTTTCTGGCCTGAGCCTCTTCCAGCTCATCCAGAATTTCAACGCCTTTGGCCAGATATTCCAAAGCCTTTTTCAGCTTCTTTTCCTCATCGGCCAGGGCTTCCAGACGTTCACTCAGTTGACCTTGCATGTCCAGAATGAGTTTTTTCAGTTTTCTGCCTTTTCCTTTCACGACTCCCAACTCCTTTAAATAAAAGTTCCCTTATATAGGATATGCAGAAGCCATAAAGTTTAAACCTTTAAGAAGGAAATTTTTAATTTTTTTCCCGCCCAGCTTAAAAGCTCCTGCAATTCCGTCACCTTTAACCACCAGAGAGCCAGAAAATACACCCCTGCCCCCAGGACAATATCCAGTCCTACCCGCAGGACCAGGCCCCAGTGCTGACTGCCCCAGCGGGCCAGCAGCAGGTCGCAGCCCTTCACAGCCAGGGCCATGGCCAGCACTGCCACCACCCCTTTGCCTGCTGCTATCCAGACAGGGCGGTAGCTGAGCCGGGGCGCCTTGCCTTTCAAGCGCCAGCCCAGGTAGAGGATCATCAGATTGGAAGCCAGGGAAGTAGCCAGAGCGATACCACTCAGGCCCATCAGCCTGACCAGGATCGCATTGAGGCCCACGTTCAGCAACACCGTCATGATCCCGTTAGTCAACGGAGTAAGCGTATCCTGCAGGGAATAAAAGGCCCGGCTAAAAATCTCCCGCAGGGCAAAAGCCAGCAAACCCAGGGACAAAAAGGCCAGCGCTTCGGCAGTCATGGCTGTAGCCCTGCTGTCAAAAGCCCCCCGTTCAAAGAGCAGCCGCACTATGGGCTGAGCCAGCACCAGCAATCCCACCGCCATGGGCAGGATAATATAGATGTTAATGTTAATAGCCCGCAACAAATGGTCGTTGAAAGCCCCCCAGTCCCGGGCTGCACCGGCCCGGGATAGGGTAGGAAAATAGACACTGGCGATAGCAGAAACAAAGAGACCGAGGGCAAAGCTGTTCAACCGGGCAGCATAGTCCAGGGCAGAAATGCTGCCTTCGGCCAGGGAGCTGGCAAAAATGCGGTCCACCAGGGTAGATACCGTCCAGACTGCGGTCCCGATAATCACCGGCACCGCCAGTTTGAGCATCCGCTTCAGGTATGGTTCCCGCCAGTCCAGGACAGGCCGAAAGCGAAAACCGTACCTGATTGCTACCGCCAGCTGGTAGAGCACCTGGCCGCCATAGGCCAGCAGCAAGGCCAGCACTGCTCCCTGCACTCCCAGCCAGGGCACCAGCAAAATCAGGCCGGCGATAATGATGATATTAAATACCACCCCGCCCAGCAGAGGCCTGGCAAAGACATGGCGGAAATTGAGGTAACCGGTGGTCAGGCCAATAAAGCCCAGCAGCACAATACAGGGCATTAACCAGTAGACCAGTTCCACTGTAAGCTGATAGGTTTCGGCCTTAAAGCCGGGTGCAATCAGTTTCACCAACCAGGGATTGAGGAGCATGCCCAGCCCGGCGAAAACCAGGGCAATAACAGTGATGGAGTTGGTGACATTGGCGACATAGCGGTTTAGTTCTTTCTCCCCCCGGCTGGTTTCCAGTTCAGTTAGCAGGGGTATAAAGGTGTTGCCCAGGGCAGCTGCGATGATGTTAAACAGCATCATCGGGATAAAGGAGGCCACCTTGAAAGCATCACCCGCTGCTGTTGCCCCCAGCTGGGCAGCAATCACCGTTTCCCGGCCAAACCCCAGCACTTTGCTGAGCAGGCTGACCACCACCATGCCGGCAGCTGCTCTGGCTAATCGGCCCTGAGACATGCCAGCATCAGCTCCAATCCCTGACGCAAACTGTAACGGGCTCGCCAGTCCAGTTCCTGTTCTGCCCGCTGTGGATTAAAATAGCTGTGGCGGATATCCCCCGGCCGGGCCGGAGCCAGCCGGCAGGGCGGTATCTCCCTTTCTCCTGACTCGCGCAACAGCTCCGCCAGAGTCCGGTAAAGCTCCAGCACACTGGTAGCCTGTCCAGTGCCGATATTGTAGATCCCGCCATCGCCCCGTTCCAGAGCGGACAGGTTGGCAGCTACCACGTCAGCAACATAGATGAAATCCCGGGTCTGCTGGCCATCGCCATAAATCACCGGCTCCTGGCCTTTTAACAGGCGGTCGGTGAAAATGGCCACCACCCCGCCCTCACCGGAGGCATCCTGGCGGGGACCATAAACATTGGCATAGCGCAGGGCAGTCCAGCGCAGGCCATAAAGCTGGCCATAGAGGGCCAGGTAATGTTCAGGAGTATGCTTGGAGACGCCATAGGGAGCAAGGGGTTCTACCGGATGAGCTTCATCGATGCCCAGATACTGAGGTTCCCCGAAGACCGCAGCGGAAGAGGCATAGATCAGCTTTTCCACCCCTGCCTCGCGGCAGGCTTCCAGGACATTGAGGGTGCCCAGGATATTGACTTTAGCATCCAGGATGGGATCAGCCAGGGAGGTCTGGACATCGATTTGCGCCGCCTGGTGGAAGATATAACGGGGTTTGAGTTCTCGTACCAGCTGCCGAAATTCGGGAGCGGTGATGTCAAGTTTGTGAAAATTTTCCCCTTTATGAGGTAAATTAAGCAACTTGCCTGTGCTCAAGTTGTCTGCTACTGTTACTTCATAGCCCTGTTCCAACAAAGCTTCGGTCAAGTGGGAGCCAATAAAACCGGCCCCACCGGTAACTAAAACTTTTGTTGCCAAAATGCTACCTCCTTAGATACTAATTTAGAAATATTATACCAAACTCTGGCGAATTTTTCTATTCAATTCTGGGAATTTCAAGCAAAAAAATGCAAAAAATGCAGAAAAAATAGCCTCAAGTTGAGGCTAACTAATAATTATTTTTTGTTCTGTAAGGATCTTATATGCTAAATGGTAAACTGCTTCGGCTATATTAATGGCTAACATTGCATCCTCTCTATCAGCTTCCGGGTAATCTCCCGGATATCGACCTTCAACACACCATTCTGTGAGCCATTCAAGGTCAAATTCTAAAAAGGTGTTTGCATATTCCCTCGGTAACAATTCTGCCAAATATGCCAGGTCATGAGATTTTTTAAAAGGAATTTTAAATTTTAATAATAAAGCTTTTAGGCTTTTCTCAGCACATTGCTGGGCCATATAACAGGCATTTCTAGCTGGTAAATCTTCTTTAATTATGGCTTTTGCAGTTCGGATGTCTTCATTTGCATAATTGAGCCATTTTGTATAAATAAGGTTATCTTCCATAATAAACTCTACCCTCTTCAAGAGCGTTTTTATATACTAACCCATTAATATTTTTATATTTGGAGATTTCATTTTTACTCAGAACTACAACATCTTTAGGGATAGCAAATCCTCTTAGAGCTTTTCTGATTTCTATTTGTAAAAATCTCTTATTTGGTATTTCATCAGGCATAATGACTAAAAAGTCTATATCACTATCCTCATTTGCTTCTCCTCTAGCCCATGAACCAAATACTATTATTTGCTCTGGATTAAATTTTGTCCGAATGGCATTCACCATTTCTTGAATAACATCTTCGTTCATTTTGATCACTGCCTTTTGATTAAGCTGCTTAATTTTATTATAGCACATCCAGGAAATCCAAGCAAAAATTGCAGAAAAAATAGCCTCAAATTGAGGCTACAACAGCACCTTTTTCTTCTCCACCAGTTCTTCCAGATACTTTTCCACCTGTTCCCGCAAATCCTCGCGGCGCAAGGCCAGTTCCACCGTAGCCTGAATATAGCCCAGCTTATCCCCAACATCATAGCGTTTGCCAGTGAAAATGCAGGCATGAATACGCCGTTTCTGGTTCAATTTGCGCAGGGCATCAGTGAGCTGGATTTCGCCCCCTACCCCTGTTTCCTGGGCCTCCAGGATAGGGAAAATATCCGGAGTCAGGACATAGCGGCCCATGATGGCCAGCCGGGAAGGAGCTACCTCCGGGTCAGGTTTTTCCACCAGGTCCCGAACCGGCAAGCAGTTACCACCGGTATGCTCCACATCCACAATGCCATATTTCCGGGTATCAGCTAGAGGCACCGGTTGCACTCCTACCACCGGTTCCCCGGTCTGGTAATAGACCTCCAGCAGCTGGGCCAGACAGGGCGGTTCCCCGACCACAATATCATCGCCCAGCATGACAGCAAAGGGCTCATTGCCGATAAAGCGGCGGGCGCACCAGACGGCATGGCCCAGACCTTTGGCCTCCTTTTGCCGAACATAGTGAACATCCACCATATCGGAGATGGAACGCACTTCTTTCAGCAAATCGAGTTTGCCTTTTTCCTCCAGGAAAGTCTCCAGCTCAATGGAGCGGTCAAAATGGTCCTCAATGGCCCGTTTGCCCCGGCCGGTGACAATGATAATGTCCTTGATCCCGGAAGCCACCGCCTCCTCCACCACATACTGAATGGTGGGCTTATCCACCAGAGGCAGCATCTCCTTGGGCTGGGCCTTGGTAGCAGGCAAAAACCTGGTTCCCAAACCTGCCGCTGGAATAATCGCTTTACGCACTTTCATCCTCTTCACTCCCCCCTGTAAAACTCAGTATTATTTTTTATCTTCTGTTAGATTTTGTTTTTTCCTGCCTGAATTTTGCTCTACAATAATTAAATATAGCCAAAAGATAAAAAATGCTCAAGTCCAGCAGCACATCCTGCCAGCGGCCATGGCGGCCACTGATCTGGCGCTGATTGAGCTCATCGAATAGAGCAATCAAAGGCAGGAAAAGCAGAGCTGGCCACCAGCGGCCCAGCACCCGTAAGAGAATAAAACCAAAGACAGTATATTCAACTACATGGGCAAACTTGCGCAAAAGATATTCAGCTTCAGCGAAGGTAAGCTGTACCGGTAGCAGGGCAAGAAAATGCCGCAGGGAGGAAGAATAAAGAGCCCTCTGCAGGGCAAAGGGCTGACTGGAAAACCAGAAGATGAGAAGAAGCCAGCCAAAACCCAGTACCAGCCAGACCAATTTTCCCCGTCCAAACATTCCCATTTCCTTTCTTAATGAAAAGTTCTACTTAAATCCATCAGGATGCTGGCGATGCCAGGCCCAGGCTGATGCCACCATGGCCGCCAGATCAGGGTAGCGAGGTTGCCAGCTCAGTACCTGCCTGGCTTTTTCCGCTGCTGCCACCAGCCGGGCCGGATCTCCCGGCCGCCGGGGACCGATCTGTACCGGCAAAGGATGACCGGTCACCTGGCGGGCGAGGCTGATGACCTCCTGAACGGAGAAACCCTGGCCATTGCCCAGATTAAAAGGCCCGGATTCTCCCCCATTCCAGAGGTATTGCAAGGCCAGCAAATGGGCTTCAGCCAGGTCGAGGACGTGAATATAGTCCCGAATGCAGGTGCCATCAGGGGTAGGATAATCCTGGCCATAGATGGTAATGTGATCCCGCCTGCCATTAGCCACCTGCAGGATCAAAGGGATCAGGTGGGTTTCCGGCTGATGATCCTCGCCGATGGAGCCATCAGGCAGGGCACCACAGGCATTGAAATAGCGTAAAGCAGCATAGTGAAAATCATAGGTCCTGGCATATTGAGCCATGACCTGTTCCAGCATGAGCTTGGTCTGACCGTAGACATTGGTAGGTTCTGTGAGATCCTCTTCCCGAATGGGCAGTTGCCGCGGCTCGCCGTAGACGGCTGCCGTGGAGCTGAAGACCAGGTGCTTGACTCCGGTTTTGAGCAGGGTGTTGAGGAAGAGGATGGTTTTGACGACGTTGTTTTCAAAGTATTTGGCCGGGTCGATCATGGATTCTCCCACCAGGCTGCTGGCCGCAAAATGGATGACGCCGCAGATCTGGTGCCGGTCGATGATGGAGGTGACCAGAGCAGAGTCGGCGATGTCGCCATGGTAAAAGGGGACGGTAGACGGTACAGCCTGGCGATGGCCGGTGCTTAGGTTGTCCAGCACGATGGGCTGATGACCCTGCTGGAGCAGGTAATGTACGGTGTGGCTGCCGATGTAGCCGGCGCCGCCGGTGACAAGGATGTTCATGATGGGCCTCCTATTTTAGTTAGTTGTAAAAACTTCTCTTTTAGTACTAGCCAAATAAATTTACTATTCCCTATTAAATACCGTTTCCACATTCTTCGCGGTTCCTGTATAAAACGATAAAACCATTCCAATCCAGCTTTCTGCATCCATACTGGAGCCCTTTTGGTTTTGCCAGCAATTACATCAAAACTGCCACCAACTCCCATACAAAAGGGAACATTAAGTTTTTCGATATTTTCGGCTAACCAAAATTCCTTCTTAGGAGAACTAATTCCTACAAAAAGGATATCTGCCTTGCTATCCGCTATCATCTTAATTACCTGGCTCTCTTCTTGTTCAGACCAATACCCATTCCGATAACCAGCAATTGTAATGTTCGGAAAAAGGTTTAATATTTTTTTTGTAGTAGCTTGTATTATCTCTTCTGTTGCTCCTAACAGAAAAATTCGGTATCCTTTTCTATTAGCCATTTTCAATATTTCCATCATCAAGTCAATACCGGCAACCCGTTCTGGCAAGTTATAACCTAAAAATCTGGCTGCCCATACCACAGCTTGACCATCAGCATTAATCATTGCACAACTGTTTACTATCTCACGTAATTTTTTATTTTCTTGCATCATAACTATCTTTCCGGCATTGACTACTACATGCTGAACGGGTATCTTATTCTCAATGAAATATTCCACCCGTGTTAGACTTTCTTCCATTGTTAAGGTGTCAATCATACTTCCCAATACTATTATCCGTGCTTGTCCCACTATTTATCACCTTTATTCTGCAACCTATTTCTAATGGTAGCATAGAATTTTGATAACCTATCAGTGTATAGATAGGTTGTTTTAAATTAAAACCCTCCGAATACCAGCCTGCATTTGTGCCTCCATACTCTAATAACCAGTTTAACCGTGTGTCTAAATCTATTATCAGTTTGCCATTATTCCAACTCACTAGACATTGGTTATCAATAATCTCAGCCTTACAATGTGGTGAAAAATGTAACCTCCACTCCACCTTATGGTTTCCATTTCCTAAAACCCTGTCAATAATTTCGATCTTGTTATTATCTAAAGTAAATGTTCTTTGATGAATTATCCTTCCAGGTAAACGCAAGTACCCATCATGTTGAGCAGTAATAGAAGCACCATTTGGCAGTTCTGTCCAATTCAAAACCTGCACATTAGCCTTTTTAGTCCATAAAAATGGTCCACCAGAAACAGATTGGTCCAGATCATCAATATTTATTGTATTATGAGCTTTAGTACCTCTGAAATAGTTCCGCCAATATAAGTCAACATTATACTGATAAGTACCAGGATCAATAATCACTGGTAAGCCACCAACACTTAATGTAAACGATAGTGCATCTGCATGTCCGTGAGCAGCTAGTGATAAATAACCTATAGGCCCGGCATCAAATGTACAAAATATCTCCTTCTCAGAATATCTATTTTGAGTAAAAATATATAATCCAGCATCTTCAAAAATATGGAATTTAACATCTTTGCTACAAATATTCGACAATTTCGCTATGCTTACACAACCCTCTGGATAAATTATTCTAGCAGTTAATAAACCTTGCTCGTTACTTACAGGTAGATCTGAGCTTAACCACATATTAGCAATCCAAAAAATCCAATTGATACGTGGAAATTTTTTGGGGTGAAGCAAAATTGCTAAACCTTCATCACTATCTCCGTAGTTTGGTAAATTATTACCTGTGTCTATTAAAAATGGAATGATTTCTATCGCTTTACGAAGTTTTAATTTGTATTTATTCGAAAAAGGTTTACCAAAGCGATCTCCTTCAATTGCTGCAAGCAATAAGAATTCTATTACAAAAAGATGATAAGAAAATGCTTGCTCCTTATTTAACCCGGAATCAAAGAATTGAAGCTCAATTTCTCGTTCCAAAATATCAGCTGATAATTTTCGCCATTCTTCAGATTCTTTAAATATTGGCCATACAGTTGAAGAAATGTATAACCCTGCCATTTCTCCTATTAGATGATTATTAGCAGATGAACCTATAGAATAAAAATCAGATATTATTTTTTGATGCCAGTATATAGGTTCCCACATTAACCCTTTAGAACCGAAGAGTTGATCATATCCATTCCAGTCTCTTAATAAACGCTCAATCCACACCCAGCTGATTAAGCGAATACCAAGTTCTAGTGGGCTAGCCCAATTTACACCATACAGTATTGGATTTTGCTCAACCCATGAAATTAATTGGTCTTTAATATATTCGGCGTATTTATTGTCTTTTGTACACTTATATGCGACTGCTACTAATGATAGATGTTGATGACGGTTTTTTTCCCAAATGTTTTTAATATCCCCGACTATATTAAAATCTTTATAATTTATATCGAAGGCAAATTCTAAAGGCGCATTTTTAAAATTAATATCATCATAATTCCAATCTATTTTAGCCGTATAATAGCCTTTGTTTAAAAAATTATATATAGTTCCCAGGTACAAATTTGATTCAAATAATAAACTATTTAATTCAGTTCTAATATTATTATCATTTATTTGAAAATTATTTTTCCATAAATCATTATGTTTAGTAACAAATCTAGGTAATTTTAAATATTTCTGTTTAAAAATATTTTTTCTATATTTAGCTTTTTTGAGTTCACGTTGTAATCTTTGTAAAATTTCTTTATTATTCATAGCTGATAATCTTCTAAAGTACCATTTCCACTTCCTCATAGCAACTCAACCACACTTTAAAACTTAAATTCATATATTTCTTTGATTAATTTCTCAATATAAATATTAATATCAAATTTTTCTACCGTTTTTCTAGCATTTGCACCCAAATAATAAATCTTATTTCTATCTAAAATTAATTGTCTAATCGCATCTGATATTTCTTTCAAGTTTCCTGGGTGAACTAAAATTCCATTTTCGTTATTAATAATTACTTCAGGAATTCCTCCTACTGGTGTTGTAATTATTGCCAAACCATACGACATGGCTTCAAGAAGTGCCATAGGTAATCCTTCATTATAAGAAGGCAAAATAAAAATATCAGCGTTAAGAAATTTCTGGTTTCTTTCAGCTTCACTTAACCATGAATAAATTTTAACGTATTCATATAATTCTAGTTCTTCTACCATATTTCTAGCCTTCTCAATTTCTCCATCACCTGCTATTTCTACTTGTAATCTTTCTACTATATTTTCTGGAAGCGACTTAATAGCTTTAATTAAATCAAACGCCCCTTTTGGTTTGCAAATCCTTCCTGCAAAGAAAATATTTATTTTCCCATTATTCTTATCTTTTTGTTTTAAACTTGAAATTTTAACAGGATTTGGTAATATCTTGATCTTGTTTTTTGGTAAATTAAGATTACTAATAAAATACTCTCTCCAGTATTTAGATAATACTATTAAGTACTTGCATTTGTTAAATATTATTTTTATTAATTTTTGAACTAGTTTAGGAAGCCTGTTATAAAATAAATGAAATTCCGAGGTATGCGCATGTAAAATATATGGTTTTTTGCATAACATTAAATTTATAGCAATAATAGCTTTTCTTACCAAGCTACCTTTTGAAGAAAAATGAATATGCACAATTTTCACTTTATTTCTATGATTCATAATTATTAAATTTAGCTTAACTAACGACCATAAAAAGACTAATATTTTTACTAATAAATTTCCTTCTGAATACGTATTAACAAAATAATTACCAATATTTTGCGGAAAATGTTCCATAATTAACTTTTCTACAGAAGCTATTCCACCTTTAGAATGAGGATTTGGACCTATAGTTATCACTCTTTTCATATAAATTCATCCTTTTTGAAACTGAAAATAGCCGTTTTAACAAAGAGATTAGATTCATTAAATGTTGCAATTTATTGGACAACTTCTGTGTCCCAGACAAAACAAACAAATAGAATCGCGATATTCATGTTGAATCACAAAATTACGCTCCCTTGAGCCCTACCCTTCCCTCGCCTCACCGTGAGCAGGGGTCGGGCTATGCCGTCCCACTACAAAAGGATATTCCGTGAATTACATTAAATTATGTTTAAACTGGGCTTTAAGGAATTTTTATACTCTGAGGAGAGTAGCCTAAACTGGAATGTAGCATTGCCTCTTATAGAAAGAAAAACTCAATATACTCAAAGATCATTTGTCTGGCCACATCCCTAGTTTTTGTTTTAATAAGATATGCATTTCATTCTTTAAATTACTAAAAAACGAATCTGCACGTCATAAGTAGCAGTTCTTTTTTCCGGCTCATAATAACAATAAATCCGTGCTACTTTAGCAATTATTAAAGGAATGGGTTGTATTTCCTAGTTAGAATCAAATTGATGATGTACTTCCCGATTTTATGTTAAATCAATTCTATCCAACAAAACTAATTATTTTAATAATGTTTTTTTCAATTTTCTTAAATAATTATAATTATCTTCTCCAAGATAGTTATATAACGCAAGAGTTATTTTCTTTTTTAGCGGAACCCATGATCCAGCAAAATGATGAATAGCATATGTATTATTAGTTTTAATAATCTTACCGTATGGGCCAGATTTAGGGCAAAAATAATCATTAGGAAAAATCGCTACATCATCTTTTAAAATTTGATAACTATTATTAGGTTTAAGACCATAATCTTCAATGCTTATTTGAGTTATTATTTTTACATTTGTTGTTAGATCATACTCACCATTTTCTTTAATAAATGCTCTGTTATTGTAATCGTCGAGAATACGTTCTATCCAAGGATGATAAGGTTTAGCACCAATTATACCTGTTGGAATAGCTTTTTCATTCTCAAATCCTGTAAATGCTGCGTATTTTAAAAAATGGTCTATATTTCTTATTATTTCAACATCAGTATCTAAATAAATACCACCATAATAATACAATACATATATTCTAACATAGTCAGTTACAAATGCATATTTTTGAGCATAATAAGCTTGTTTGGTAAAAAGTACTGAATTAATATCAAAATTTTCTTCATTCCATAAAATGATTTGGTAATCCGGTAAATATTTCTCCCAACTTTTCATACATTTTTTGTTTAAACTGGGTATTTTTTTATTTCCAAACCAACAACAATGAATAATTTTGGGAATTTGACTCATGTAGTATCACCTACTTTTCTATTAGAGTATTATGTGACCAAAAAGTAAAACTTTTAAAAACTCGGCTTTTCAATAAAGGTTTAACTTGGAACTGGCTATATGTTACATATTTGAAAAATTTATGTTTTAATTTTCTCGAACAAGAAATATTTACTTTCCTTCTTAAAGTGTCTTTCAAAAAGTTATCTCTTCTAAAACATTCAAAATAGATGCATATATTTGGTTATATTTCATGTCCCAAGTGTTTTTCGCAAGAACTTCTGTTATTTTTTCCTTCTTTCGGGCTATAAAGCTCTTATCTTGCAAATGATAATCAATCTTAGCTAAAAAATCCTCATAATTATAAGCGATGCTAACAACATCACAATAATCAATTAAGTCTGGCAAAAAAGTAGAAACAATAGGTTTAAAGTAAGATAAGTATTCTAAAAATTTAGTTGGAAAAACACCCTGCGTAAATTCATTTATTTTGTAAGGTATAATACATACACTGAAATTCCTAATGTAATATCCTATTTCAGTATAATCTACATGATCAAAACATAAAACATTATCAAACTCCTTAAAATATTCTTTAATTTTACTACCCACCCCGACTAAGTAAAAATTATAGCATTTTCTTTTATTAGCTAGATATTTTATCAAATCTATATCTAAAGCCTGATTAAAAGAACCAACATAACCAATAATATTTGACTCTGTATCATTCTTAGAAATATTAATGTTTTGATAACTTTGGTGATTGCAAGCATTTTTTAAGTTAACACCTTGAGAGATTTTATATACTTTTTTGTTTAATACAATCTTATCATTATATATAACTTGGGAATCAGCAAAAATTACTGTAACTAATTGACTTAATAATTTTTCATATTTTAAATATTTTTTAGGAAAATCTTTTTTATATGCATATCTTTGATTACAGTCATAAATTGATGGAATATGGTTATATTTTTTTACTAGGTATGGAAATAAAGGATTAGGATAGGAAAACCAAAATAAAAATTTATGACCATCAAACTTTTTCATTAATGAATTTAGTTGATATATGCATAAAATCAAATTAAAAAACAAAAAGAATCTGATAAAAATAGGTATTACAAACAGCTTATAAAATTTAATATCAACTTGTTCTTGATTTAATCCACCCCCTCCTTTGTTCTTGTTTGATTTTATTAAAATTAACTTTAGACTGTATAAAATTTTTTTTAATCTATGCCAGGTATCAGTATACCCTAGGTTTTTAATGTAAATTAACTGAAAGTTATCGTTTAATCTTTGAATTATTTCTTGATGCCTTTGCCAATTATTACGCCACGTCTTTTCACATAAATATCCAAAACAAAATATAACTACTTTATCGTTTTTCATCTTTTTGACCCACCTTTGACAAACTATAACCAAGTACAGACCAAAAAATTACAGAAGCAACATGATCACCAAAATTTATATAATAAATAGTCATGAACATATTCAAAATAAAAGCAGCATCTAAAGTTCTTATAAGTAAATTTCGTTGATTGTTATTATTTGCTTTTTTCCATAACAGAATAATTAACAAGAAATAAATTATTGTCCCCAAAATTCCATTTTCAATTAAAAGAACACTCAACTGATTTCGCCATGGAAAATCCTGATCATAATATTTTCCATTAAAATCTAATCCTTGTGAATAAGAGGCAGTTCCAAAACCATGACCAAACAAATAATTTAAATATTTCCTTATATTTAGAAGATTATATGCTAATTCAATAGAATACAATCTACTAGGAGCCTTACCAGATGCTGTCCACCAATCAGCATATTGCATATTTAACTCATAATCTAATCCTGTATAAAATTTTTCTAATAAACCTTGCCCCAAAATTGTACTATTTAACAAATAAAGTACAAAGATAACCATTATTATGCTAAAAATAAGAAATTTCGTATTGGTAAAATATTTCCTGTAAGTAAAAATAAAAGCTAGAGGCAAAAACATCAAAAAGGCATACGCACCACCTAACCATGGCAATATTGAAATAATTATTAAAAGTATAAAATTGCTATATAATTTTGGTTTTTCTTCACTAAAAATTTTAGCGACAGCTATTACGCTTCCAATAGCAGAAACATAAATCACCGAAGGAGTAACCATATATCCAAGTGTACCGCTTACTACATCACTAGGTCCATATTTTAAAAATTGTATAATAACCGTAGGAATTTGAATAATAACAAGTATAAAAATAACTTTAATAATATTAATCTTGTTTGTATTATAAGTTAACCCATGAAATCTTATTCCATAAAATAACAACATGAATTTATAGTAAATACGAAAAGCAATTAATATAGAAAATAAACTTACCTGATTAAACAAGGCATAAACCAAATTAAAACCAAAATATGAAATCAATAATATATCAATCTTCTCAAATTTAAACGCCTGTTTCTTGAGCAATACTTTTATAAGTCCAGTTACAAAAAAAATAAGCACCTGTAATTCTATTATTGAAATAGGGTTGAAATTAATTAATCTAATTGGTATACCACCTAGAAAACAGACACTTATTATTATAAATAACGAGCTTTCTGGCCATAAAAAAGTAAACACAAAATAGATTACAATAATAATAGCAGAAATTGGTAACAAAAAAAGTACATTATAACTCACAACAGAAACAGATAAACCTACAGCTATTGAAAATAAAATGCTCATAAAAATTTTAAAACACTCATTATTTTTATTATACACAACCTTACTACGTATTATATTCTGCGAAAACATTCGTTCTTTGAACATAATATTTTCTTTACTTCCCCTCAGCCATCTTAAATACCGTCTTTACCACCAGCGCCAGATCCAGCCACAAACTGGCCCGATCTATATACTCCATATCCATTTCCATCCATTCTTCAAAACTCACATCATTTCGCCCCGACACCTGCCAGATACAGGTAATCCCCGGCTTCACCGACAGCCTCCTGCGATAGCGGCTATCATACTAGGCCACTTCCCGGGGCAGCGCCGGCCTCGGTCCTACCACACTCATATCTCCCAGCAGCACGTTGATAAACTGCGGTAACTCATCCAGGCTTGTCTTGCGCAAAAACTTGCCCACCCTGGTAATTCGCGGATCATTGGTGATTTTGAACACCGGTCCGTCCATTTCATTGAGATGGGCCACTTCTTTCAGCCGGGCTTCCGCATCCGGCACCATGGTGCGGAACTTGATCATCTTGAAGATCCGGCCATTCAGGCCGACCCGGGGCTGAATGAAAAAGACCGGGCCTTTGGAATCCAGCTTAATCAGGAAAGCAATCAGCAAGAAAACCGGCGCTCCACCAATCAGCACCAGGGAGGAAAAGACCACATCAAAAGCTCTTTTGGCCATCCTCTGCCAGATGTTCTGCTTTGACGGCATATAGGAAATCACCGGTAAATCCGCCAGTTCACCGGCCTGCCCTCTGATCAGCCGTTTTTCACCCAGGTTTGCCAGCAAATGCACCGTTTTGCCTTCTTCTTCCCCCCGGTCAATAACCCACTTCCATTCCTCATAATCCTTGAGCGGCATGGCGATCAGGATTTCATCCACCACTTCCTCATGCAGCACCCGCCCCAGTTCATTGACGGTGCCCAGCCAGCGGATGCCGGGAAGCTGCGCTTCTCCCAGGATTCCAATAATCTGCACATCTTGTCCCGTTTTCTCTTCTATATGCCGCACGGCATAATTGGCCATTTCGCCACTGCCCACCAGCAAAACGCGCACCCTGTCCTCTTTTTGACTCTGCCGGGCATACCAGAGCAGACCAAAACGCGCAAGCAGGCTATATAATAGCAACGAGAGTGAAAATACCCCCAGAAACACCCGGCTGATATCCAGCTTAATCCCTACCAGTAACACCAGCAAGGCAAAAATATATGCCAGCCAGGTTTTGAGCAAGCGCATCATTTGCTTTCCCGGTTCCTGCCAGATCAAACGGTTATCTTCCGCCAGTTTGACGGCCAGCAGCCACAATACAGCAGCTGAAAAGGAAAACAAGCGATCATTGACAGGTATAGCCCCGATCCAGCCAAAACGAAATATTGCCGCTGTCAACACAGCTGCACCGACTACCGGTACCTGGGCCAGCCAGATCAACTCCCGGATAAGTTCTCTTTTGCGGATAATCCCCACTCTCTTCCCCTCTCCTTCCTGTTTTTTATTCGCTCACCCCATAGCTATAATGATAATTATAGTAATAGTAGCTACCCTTCTTCATTTCCACCCCATTCAACACAGCCCCCAGCAGTCGTCCCCCGACCCGCTGAATCCCTTCTTTGGCCAGTCGGGCCTGCTGTCTGCTCACCGCTGCTGCCATCAACACCAGCACCACCCCATCTACCTTCGGTGCCAGCACCAGAGCATCCGTTACAGCCTGGATGGGCGGCGTATCGATGACCACCAGATCTGCCATCTCTTTTAACTTTCTCAGTATACTTTCCATTTCTTCTGCTGACAGCAATTCTACCGGATTGGGGGGAATCGGGCCAGAAGTCAGTACCCTCAACCCGGGCACACTGGTAGTCTGCAGAACATCCTTTAGTTCAAAATCATGGGTCATGACATTGGTCAATCCCCGGCTGTTTTTTAAGTCAAAGATCCTGTGCAAACTGGGCCTGCGCAAATCACAATCCACCAGGATTACTTCCTTTTTCTGCTGGGCCACCAGGGCGGCATAATTGGCCGCTACCGAAGACTTCCCCTCACCCGGGCCAGCGCTGGTAAACAGTATTGTTTTCAGTTCATGGGCCACATTGGCATACTGGATATTGGTCCGCAGCCGCCGGTATGCTTCCGCTACGGGGGATTTCGGTTCCTTGTCCACGATTAGCCGTTCCATCATCTGCCCTCCCTTAATCCCGGCGGGGAATGATGCCCAGCACTGGGATTTCCAGATATTTTTCTACATCTTCCGGTGTCTTGAGACTGTCATCCAGGAATTCCAGCAAGAAGATCAAGCCCGCAGCTACCATTAACCCCAGTACCAGAGCCATAGCCATATTCAGCGCCTTTTTCGGCTTGATGGGTTTTTCCGGCCGTACCGCCGGGTCAACCACCTTCACATTGTCTACCGCCATCATATCCTTGATCTGATCGGCAAAAACATAGGCGACAGTATTCACCAGATGAGCCACCCGTTCCTGGTTGGTATCCTCGGCACTGATGGTCAGCATGATGGTATCCTTCAGCAAACTAACTTTCAGCATCTCCTGGATTTCTTCCGGTTTCAGTTCCCCGCCCAGATTCTGGGCCACTTTTTCCGCCACTGTGCGGCTTTTCACAATTTCGTTATAGGTTTTCACCAGCTCCTTGGCAGCTAGCAAGCTGGTATAGTCATCCCGAATCAATTTCTGGCCACCTTTATTAACCAGTAAGGTCGCTGATGCCTCATATACCGGTGGCAACACAAAAAAACTGAGAATCCCGCTGGTTATTACCGCAATCAGAGGGATTACGATTAAAAGCAATTTGTGTTTCCACAGTATTTGCCCCAGCTCGCGCAGGTCAATTTCCTCTTCCAGCTGCACTGTCATGCCTCCTCGTTTATTTAAAATCATTTTTATCATTTTTTATTATAACTAAATCCCCCCTGATTTTATGTCGAATTGTGTATGCAATTCTATTTTTTTATCGACAAATTTTCTCGTTTTTTGTCGAAAATTTTTCAGTTTTCCTTCTTTTCTCTATCATATTTCGACATATAATATCTTCGCTTTATGTTAAAATTTGAATATATAAACATAAATCGGGGTGAGACTGTTGTCCTTATATATTTTCTTGACTCTGGTTGTCCTATCATTAATAGCTTTCATCCTCAGCCTGCTCTTACTGGAAAGGTGCAAAATCCGCCCAACCCTGATTTCTCTGGGGCTTACCGCCTGCTTTTGGTTGTCAACCGCAGTATACTGGTACCAGTATAAAAGCGAATGGTCCACCGATCCCCACTGGCTCAACTACTACAAAAACTTTCGCGGGCCCGCTCTGGCCTCAGCCCAGGCGGCCAGCACTGTCGACCATCCTGAAGTAATAACCCTGGCAGAACAGACCCGACAGGCCCGGCAGCGCATGCGAGAATTGCAGGCTGTAGCCAGAGGGAAAATCAACGGGGAAAACTTCGATACCTTTCAGTTGCTCTTAACCCAGGGCCGGCTTACTACCTCGGATTTACTGCCCCTCTATCAGCAGGGAGGCTTGTCTCAGGCCCAGTTACTGCAATTTGTGGACAAGGGCCTGCTCAGTGTGGAGCAATGGCAGGAGCTGGAGGAACAAATCAAAGAGGCGGCTGCCAAAAAAGCCACACCAGCCCCGCCGGCTCCCGCCCCGGTTAACCAGAAACCGGTCGCTCCTGTCGCCCAGCTGCAGGCCCGGCAACCCGGTACTACCGGTGCGGAAACGGTGGCTCTGGCCCTGGCCAGCCAGGCCAAGCAGCTGAGCCGGGCCCAGCTGGATCAGATGGTGCTAGCTCAACTCAAAACCGTTCCTGATGCGCAAATCCAGGCCCTTTTGCCGGACCTCACCCCTGATACCGGTCGAGAGCAACTGACTGTGATCATCGTCAACAAACTGGTGGGCTGGAATCGCAATGAGCTGGCTGCCCGCTTCCTCTACGAATTCTATCGCTTGCCAGAAGCAGAGCAAAAACTATTACTGCAAAAACCCCTGACCACTTTACCACCCCAGCAGCAAATCCAGGCCCTCAGCAAACCCCTGGCCCTGCTGGTCAGTGACACCCTGGCCGGTCTGCAAAGATTGCTGGCCGCAAACTGAAAACCCCGCTTAGCGGGGTTTTCTTTTGCCCAGAACCTGGATACCAGTGGGCAGCCCATAGCCATACCAGCTGTCCCATCCTTTACTGCCCAGATCAATTGCACCAGCTGTCAGCCGTTGCCTGATCTCTTTCGCTTTCAGCCTGGGATAGGCGGATTTCAATAAGGCTGCCAGCCCGGTGATATGGGGACTGGCCATCGATGTTCCGCTCATCACCTTATAATCTCCCCCCGGTATAGTACTGAGAATCTCCACCCCCGGCGCTACCAGATCCAGGGCCGGGCCAGTGCTGGAAAAGGGAGCCCGTTGCCACTGACGGTCAATCGCTCCTACGGCCATCACTTCCGGATACCTGGCCGGATAGAGAACGGTATCCCCTTTTCCTTCTTCGTTCCCAGCATTGCCCGCCGCAGCCATTAGCAGGATTCCCGCTCTGGCTGCTCTTTTCACCGCATACCGCAAAAGGGGATTGTTCTGTTTTCCTCCCAGGCTCAGGTTGACTATATCCAGCCGGTTTTTGATCGCCCACTCCAGACCAGCCGCTATATCACTGTACCAGCCGCTCCCCGCACTGTTCAGGGCCTTGATGGCAAACAACTCGACCCCCGGGGCAATCCCGACTACCCCTTGGCTATTGTCCTGAGCCGCTATTATTCCGGCCACATGGGTGCCATGACCATTATCATCCTGGAAGCTGTCCCCTGTCAGCGCAATCCCCCCGGCCACCTTCAAATCAGGATGCTGTAAATCAATTCCTGTATCCAGCACCCCTACCCTTACTCCTGAACCATTGACCCCCAGCTGGCTCGCCACCTGCGGGCCTGCCAGCACCGCCACCCCCCAGGGTATTTGCTGTTCCTGGGTGGTGGCCTGTTCATCTTCAAAAACTTCCATTACCCCGCGCAGGTTCCGTATCTGCTCAACTTCAGTCTGGTTCAGTTCAATTACCAGATAAGGCATAGTTTCAAAACTGCGGACTATCTTGCCGGAAAGAGAGCGCAGTAAGCCTTCACGCCGCCGTCGCCAGTAACGTTCTTCCAGTTTGAGAATATAACGCTTCTTGCCTTCCATCCGGTTTGCCTCCTCTGTCTTTTTGTTGCATTATATTCCGCTGTCGTTAAATTGGCGATTTTTCTATTAAATTAGAACTTCTTGCTAGAGGCAGGATTTTTCCATTTAACCCCGAATATATTGGGTAAGAACAGAAGACAACGGGCAAACCAGGCGAAAGCCTGGGGCGCAAAGCCATGGGTCTAAGGTTCCCGTTGGGAACTATGATTGCCAGGCTGCTCATATGGCAAAGGGTAATGGCATCTATAGCCATTTTGAGCAGCCTGCTTTCCAGTGGAAAGCAGGCTGTTTCTTTCCCACCCTTTACTGTACGCGCCCCCGGCTTTCCCTTCCCGCTGGGGGCGATATTTTATGAGGAAGCGAAGCGTGAGTCTGATTCTCCTGTTTCTGCTCTGGCTAATAGCCGCAGTGCCGGCCTGGGCAGCTGCCCAGCCTGGTGTCAGGTGGCTGGATCCCTTAACTTCCGAATTGGTGAAGGTAAAAATCAATCCCGCCCAGCCGGGACAATTGCTGATTCAGGGTCAGAACTTGCCTGCCGGACAGGTACTGGTGGAAATCCGTCGCGGCGATGACCGCGCCGCCTATTACTTCCCGGTTCGTAACGGTGCTATCAATGGTTCCTTCTGGTTGCGCTTTGGCAGCGGCCAGTATTACCTGACCGTTTATCTCCCGGCCGGTGCTAATTTCCTCTACCAGATCGAGGCTGAAGCACGTCTGGAAGCTATCGACTTGCCGGACCGACGTTATCTCCTGCCTGGCAGTGGCGTGGAAAGCGACCATCCCGTTGTGCGTAAACTGGCTCAGGATCTGGCTGGCAAAAACGCTGGCGCCAGACAAAAAGCCTATAATATCTACCGCTGGGTCACCAGAAACATCGCCTATGATGCTGCTCGCCTCAGCAGCCAGCAACTTTACGGTCCCGGTTCCGGTGCCCTGGCCACTCTGGCCAGCCGCAAGGGCCTCTGTCTGGACTACGCCAACCTGACGGTAGCTCTCCTGCGCGCTGCCAGCCTGCCTGCCCGAGTCGTGGTTGGACAAGCCTATGACCGCATCTGGTACGAACACGCCTGGGCCGAAGTCCTGCTGGACGGCAAATGGCAACCCCTGGACCCTACCTGGGATGCCGGTTACCTGGCGGGCAACCGATTTATCCCTCGTGCCCAAACCCTCTACTTCTCCATGTCCTACAGCCAGTTCTACCGCTACCACCGGGCGGAAGAATACCGATAAACTGCAAAAGCGGTACCTCGCCTTACGGCCTGGTACCGCTTTTTCCCTTATGACATCAATCTGGCCAGCAATGCTGCCAGTTCAGCTCTTGTCGTCACTCCTGCCGGAGCCAGTTTATCTTTTTTCCGTCCTTTCAGGATGCCGGCTTCCACCAGTTTGTTCACTGCTCCCTGCGCCCAGGTGGCTACCTGCTGCCGGTCGCTGTAGCTCTCCAGCTTACCGCCATTTCCGCCCTTGATTTTGCTCCCATAAGCCCGTTCCAGGATCACTGCCAGCTCCTGCCGGGTTAACTTATCCCCTGGCCGAAACTTGCCCTGATACCCCTGCATCAGTCCGGCTTTAGCTGCTGCTGCCACATAGGACGCATACCAGGCTGAGCTTTGTACATCGCTAAAGGTGGCAGCGGTATTATCCTCAACTTCTACTCCTGTAGCCTCCACCAGCATTTTAGCCGCTTCTGCCCGGGTAACCGGCCGCTCTGGCCGGAAGTATCCCTGCTCATCTCCATCGATTACGGCCAACCCGGCGATTTTTTCGATCTCCCCTCTGGCCCAGTGTTTAGCAGTATCGGAGAAACTGTTTTTCACAGCTACTACTCCATATAAACCGCCCCTTTTAACAACTGCTGTGATCGTCCCCCTGGTAGTATCAGCGCTCTGTTGCC
Source organism: Carboxydocella sporoproducens DSM 16521 (assembly GCF_900167165.1). Classification (NCBI taxonomy): domain Bacteria; kingdom Bacillati; phylum Bacillota; class Clostridia; order Eubacteriales; family Clostridiales Family XVI. Incertae Sedis; genus Carboxydocella; species Carboxydocella thermautotrophica. The sequence goes on from NZ_FUXM01000001.1 coordinate 47,786, forward strand.
GCACTTTCAGTTTTTGCCCATTGCCTTTAAATTCGAAAACATAAACATTTTTCCAATTCTTGACTTTATTCTGATCTAGCTTCAAACTAATTTTGAATGCTTGTGGCGGCTTGAAGGACAGAACCAGATCATAAACCGGACTTAACAATTCTCCCCTAACGATAAAAGGAGGCTCTTCATAGGTCTTAACATACAGCAAGGCATTGGCCGGCAAGCTGGCATTGCCGAAATCCACTGCCAGGCGCCCCTGGTCTGCACTTACTGCTGCCCCGTTAGTCGGCAGGGAAAACTCCTCCACCCGGGAAGGAGCCAGCGGCCTGCCCGGCCGGATACTTACCGGCGCTTTAAACAGTGCCTCAGCTACTGCCTGGTGCCCGGCATCGGAGAGATGAGCATTATTATAGTCCTGATAAATGGGATCCTTTCCTTTGCCAAGATATTTGGCCACCCCCAGCTCCTGCAGGGACTTGAACACATCCACAATCACCACAGGAGGCATATAGGGGTCACTGTTGACCTGTTTCACGGCATCAGCAATAAAACCATTCAGGTAAGGAATCAACAAATCAAAGGCTTCATACTTTTTCTCTGCCGGGTCGGTAGCTCTCACCCCTGGAACTTTTTCTCCGGGTGCCGGGTTGTAGAAGTTGAGCAGATAGATGGTAGTGTCCTTACCGGTATTAATAGACCTTATTAATTGCACCGCAGTAATCAAGTTCTCTTTCAACTCATTCCCGGCCTGCCGGTAATTGTGGGGATTGCGTCTTACCGCCTGCATGAAATCATGGGCGCCAAACCAGATGGTAATCACCCTGGCCTTTTTGATCGCTTCCCGATTGGCCGGATCGGTAACAAACCGGAGCAGATCCCTGCTGGTAGCCTGTTCTTCTGCGATCAGGGTCAATTCCTTGACGCCCCGCCTGTCTTTTATTTGCTCGTAAAATCTCTGGACATAACTTTTAGAGCTGCCTACACCCAGGGCCAGCGAATCCCCCAGGGCCACATAGCCCACACCAGCCTTGTCTTCAGCTGCCCCTGCCTGCCGCGCAGGAAAAAATTCCGTCAACAGCAAGAATAGGACGCAAATGACGGAAATTATTTTTTTATGCAAACTTTTCAGCCCCTTTCTGCAGAATATTCTATACAATAAATTTCTTTTTCTATATTTGTTTTGATTTTCCTGCTCTGGTTAAGCAAATATTTTTAGTCATATTTCGACAAAAACCTGCAACTTGCGTTTTTTTCATGCCTGGCTGTCCACCGTTAATGGTACAATCATTGAGCTGATAATTCGTTCTTCTGCTGCCAGAACCAGCACTTTTAGCACCAATACCGTCAAGTCCGGATACGCTGTAGCATCCAGCGTCCAACTTACCGGACCCGTGCCATTCGGGTATCTGATTCCCAGCCGCTGATCATTTACCAGCAGCTCTGCCCGGCTAACCGGATCACCGAATCGCACCTTGACTTCTTTTTTCCCCCAAATTCTCGTCCCCGGAATGGGACTGAGCCACAGGATCTCCACCCCTTTTTGCACCTTTACCGCCGGACTTATAGCCCGTCTGCCCCCTGGTGTGTAGGCAATAGCTTTAAGAATATGGCTTCCCGCCCTTTTCTCCTTAAGTGATAAGGCAAACCGGTATGGTTGAGTGCCACCAGCTATACTGCCAATAAGTTCTTCGTCCCAAAACATCTCGACCCGTTCTATTCCTTCCTGGTCACTGGCTTGCACAAAAACATCGACAGTATCTCCGCCCAGTACACTGCCAGCTGCCGGGGCATAAATTTGCACTACTGGATTGCGCACCTTAACCTGAACACTGCCTGTTCCAGTCATACCTGTAGCAGTAATACCGATAATTTTCAGGGTATGCACTGATAATCCACTTTGACTGACCTCACCGCTGTCCCAGCTAAATTCCACTTCATTAGCTGTCACTCGGGCCTCTTCCCGCTTAATGCCATCTACATAAAATTCCGCCCCTTCGATCACCGCATTAGGTGAAAACACAGCCCGTACCCGCACCTGATGCCTGGCTACTGTTCCCGCCGGTGGCTCAAGGATAGTTACCGTTGGTACAACCTTTACTATTTGCCTCAGTTCTCCCAGGTTACCCATACCATCAAGCGCATATACCGTTAACTGGTGTTCACCCACAGGCACTTTCCGAGTATCCCAGGCATAACGGTAAGGTGCTGTCGTCCATTTGGCCACTGGTATCTGGTCAATCAACAGCTGTACTTCTTTTATTCTACTGGGATCAAAGGCCAGAATTTCCAGGTTTACTTCACCGCTAACAGGTTCACCAGGCGGCAAGCCCATAAGGTAAAGCTGAGGTGGCGTATTGTCAGGTTGTGTTTGCGGCAAAACTAACCCCCCGGTAGGCAACCCATAACCATACCAGGAGTCCCGTCCTTTCGGCCCCAGATCAATTACTCCTTCCCCCAGCCGCCGCCTGAGCTCTGGGGCTGTTAACTGAGGTAGAGCAGATTTCAGCAGAGCTGCCAGCCCGGTAATATGCGGCGTAGCCATGGAGGTACCGCTCATTGTCCTATATCCTCCCCAGAGATTGGTGCTGAGTATTTCCACCCCGGGGGCAGCCAGTTCTACCTGGGGTCCGGTACTGGAAAAAGCCGCTCGTTGCCATTGTCGGTCAATAGCCGCCACAGCAATCACTTCTGGATATTTAGCCGGGAACAGTACCGTATCCCCGCTCCCCTCTTCATTGCCGGAATTGCCTGCTGCCGCCACCAGCAATATTCCAGCATTAGCCGCCTTTTTCACCGCTGCCCGCAGTAAGGCATTATCCTGATTTCCACCTAAACTCAGGTTAATTATATCAAGCTTGTTTTTTACCGCCCATTCTAGCCCGGCAGCTATATCGCTGTACCAGCCATTACCGGCGCTGTTCAGTGCTTTAATAGCAAACAGCTCAACACCCGGTGCTACGCCCACCACACCCTGATCATTGTCCTGTGCTGCAATTATTCCAGCTACATGGGTACCGTGGCCATTGTCATCCTGAAAGGAATTGCCCACAAAGGTTATTCCACCAGCAACTCGCAGGTCCGGATGATTTAAGTCAATGCCAGTGTCCAGTATACCCACTCGTACCCCTTCTCCACGGATACCGGACTGGGTTGCGCCCTTGGACCCTTTGATGACCGACACTCCCCAGGGTACCTGTTGCTCCTGTGTGGTAGCCAACCCGTCCTCAAATATTTCCACTAATCCATCCTCTCCCCGTATGCTGTTAGCTTCTTCAGAACTTAATGCCACCACCAGATACGGTAGGGTCTCATAAGTATGAATTATTTTCCCCGCCAACGAACGATTCAGAAGTTTAGCCTTTTTCCGCCAACCCCTATGCTTCAGCCTGATAATATAGCGCTTAATTTCTTCCATTTTGGTTAGCCTCCCAGTTTTTCCTTTACTCCAGTATATTCTGCTGTCGCTAAATTTGTTTTGATAATCAAAAGACCTCCGGCCCGCTATTCCTGCGGACCGGAGGTCCTTTCCCTTTTAACTACATCAACCCGGCTTTCACCAGCAATCGTTGCAACACCAGAGCCGTTTCCGCCCGGCTGGCCTTGTTCCCACCATTAAACCGTCCTTTCTCATCCCCGGCAAACAGCTCCAGTTTCACCGCTGCGGCCACATCCTCCTGCGCCCAGGTGCTGATCTGCTGCCAGTCCTGCAATTTGGCCAGCTCCGCCTTTGTTTCCGGCTTTACCTCGGTACCGGCCAGCTTCATGGCTCTCACCAGGATCACCGCCATCTCCTCCCGGCTTACCGGTTGTAAAGGCCGGAAACGCCCATCTTGATAACCTACCAGCAAACCGGCCGCCGTCGCTTCAGCCACTGCCCTGGCATACCAGGCCTGAGCCGGTACATCAGAAAAAGCTTTAGCCGAACCAGTCTGCTGTTCGGACAAACCCAGGGCCCGCACCAGCATGGCTGCCAGCTCCGCCCTGGTCACCTTGCCCGCAGGATTGAACCGTTTCGCATCGATCCCTTTAATGATCATCCTGCCGGCCAGCTGTTCCACCTCTTTCCTGGCCCAGTGCTGGTTCAGATCAGCAAAAGTCCGCCGGGAAGCCGCAACAACTGCATAAGTGCTGTTGCTGCGCCTTTTTATCACTACTGCTACTTTACCGTTCTCTCTGGTCACCAGGGTGGGGACCGGGGCAAAACTGCCATCGGCATTTAATACTACCCCTACCAGATTTTCCTGCCCTGTGCCAGCATAATACAGGGTACGGCTGACATAGCGGTTAAATTGCCTGACTTCCTGCTTTTGCCCGTCATTAATCACTTCTACCTTGAATTCTACCGGTGTAACGGCCAGTTCCAGACCAGCTGCTGCCATTGCCTGCCGCCACTGCTTCTCTTCCTCAGCCTTGATTTTACTGATGGTCAGTACCAGCCCGCCATTGGCCTTCTGCCCCTCCAGGGCCTGTAGAGGCAGAGTGTAGCCGGCGCTCTCCGTTTGGATTTCGAGGGTTACTGCTTTTTCCTCCATTATTTTAAATACTGGGGATGGTATGGTTATACGGTTTTCCGCGGCTGTCCCACTTACAGTAAGATTAACCTCTCCCCGAACAGCAACCTGGCTGAGAGCAGCTGCGGCTCTGGCTTCATCCAGGACTGTCTCCTGCACCTGACGGCCATGCTCCTCCCGGACCTGGCTACTGGCACTGTTCCCCAGGTCAACGGCACTAGCAGGCGCAGGGCTGCTGCTGCCACCGCCTCCGCTGCCTCCTCCGCCTGTTATTTGAGGCTGTTTGTATTCATATTCGGTTTCATAGGGCGCATCATTACCTTCACCGCCCAGCCTGATTTTATACAAACCTTTAACCGGGCGGCTGACCGGTCCCTGAAAACTGAAGGCTCCCCGGGCGCCGGTTAAACCCTGATCAATATATACCGGTTTCCCTTCCGGGTCAAAAATCAAGAGGGTTACCATTTTTCCAGCCAGGTCGCCAAAATTTCCGGTAATGACAAACCTGCTGTCTGAGTGCCGGAAACTGACGCTAACATTGCTGAATCCCGCTGCTGCCCGGGCCGGGTTAATTCCCGACCCGAACAGCATAAACAACAGGGCTAATATTATTATTGGATATTTTCTCACCGGGCCCCATTCCTTTCCGCTGCAGTGATAAAAAATTCCTTGCTTAATGGCGTCGCTTTAGTTTCAGCCAGATTCATGCCATCCCAGATAAAGACTTTAACTTTGTAGCCATTAACATTACTGGGCAGGTTAAAACCGGCATGCAAATGTTCAATAGTTCCAGCTTCAATGAATTTGGAGACATAAGCGAAATTCTCCATCTGGTTATGCTGGTTATACAGGGCAACGATGACCATTACTTGCTGCCCTTGTGCCTGACAATTTCTCACTTCCACCTCTGCATCCAGACTTTTCCCGTCTACCAGGAAATCAGCCCGCTCACCATTATACAGGAATTGGACCTTGATGCTAAAAGGATTTTCTGCCCAGACAAATTTAATAGTATAAACCTTTTCTGTGCCATCTTCCGCCGTTACCGTAATCAGGGCTAGCGAATTGCCGGGCGCTGGTTTCTGGATCTCCACCCTGGCCAGCTCGTCCTGAGCAAAGGCTTCTACCGTGGGCAACTCCGCGCCATAGGGCAACGTCACCGTGTATTCGGTCTTATTCGGCTCGAAATCTGCCAGCGGCTGGCCGTTAATCAAAATCCTGGCCAGATCGGCATTATTACCCGGCAATATGGTAAATTCCCTGTTCTGCGTCAGGGTTTGCGATGGGCTCACTCCCAGATAAAGCTCAGCCCTGTAAGTTTGTCCGGTCTGGAAAACGGGACTGAGCCAGTGGCTGATTTCCCGATAGTGGAGATAATCCTTTTTATGCACCAGCTGCTTGCCCTGTTGATCGTAGATGTTCAGAATGGGCGCAATCAGGAAGTGATTTTTCTTCTGGATTACATTCAATCCGGACTGTTTATGGAAATCCATAAACAGATAGTCGCCTTGCTTATCCTTCACCAGCACCTGGCCCTGGCGGTAAATCTCATAGTAATCAGAGTAAGCCCAGATATTGGTTAAGCGATTACCATGAGAATCAGCAATCTTTACCGTTCCCGTCAGCGTATCTCCGCGGCGGAACTCATCTTTTAGCTCAAACTCCATGTGCATTTCGTCGTCAAATTCGAGCGTGGCTGCACCGTCAACGGTTCTGGCGACATCTTCTCCCAGGACATAGAACCAGTGTTCTTCATTCTCCTGTTTATTGAGCAAGTACTGGAACCGGTATTGACCGGGAGAAACTTTAAATTGCCGTGCAGCCCCGGGATCAATTAAGTATCCGAATAGGCCGCCTGCCTGATTCAGTACAATCTGGGAATCATCGTCATTTTCCACGCTGAGCGTTACAGCATTTGCCAGAGAAAATTCCATCTGGCCCCCTGCATCCGCCGGCACCGTCTGATTCGCAGCAGTCAAATAGGCTAGAGTTTGCTGGTTTTGTTCATCCCAGACATAGAGGGCGAAATCGTAGCTGCCCGGGGTCAGGCGCACACTTTCCTGATCATTGATGTCGGTCAACCAGGTCTCCCACAGCACCTTCCCTCTGGCATCTTTCAACCTGGCAATGGCAGAGGCATAGCCATTAAAGTCCTCTGGCAAATCTGCCCTAAACTGAACCTTTGTAGTCTTAGAAAGATCAACTTTTAGAACATGATCTACGGTTTCTGCTTTCTTGAATTCAAACCAGGCCAATGCCCGTTCTTCTGCTTCGGTATTTTGCACCAGCAGATAATACTGCCGGTCTTCCGCGAGCAATCCGCCGGGGATGGCGACCATGCCGTTTTCATCGCCATAATCAGCATAAATTGGAAAAGAAGATTCCTGGTCAGGTGTTACTTCGAAAATCAGCAGGAACGGATTTCGGGCCGGTGTTTGGCCATCCACATCGGTTACCTGAACGGTGATTTCGCCCAGGGTATCTTTCCCATCTTCATGTGCCACCTGGAACCCAGTTTCAGCCTGCTGATCTTTTACCAAAGGCCCGCCGTTCAGGGTATATCTGGCTGTATATTTGCCTTCTGCCAGGTTTTCCGTGGCAATGAAAAAGTTGCTCCAAAAGGCTTCGGCTTTGGCATTGACTACTTCATTGCCTTCCTGATCATAAATCTTCATTTCCGGCCAGACGAAGCCGCTTTCTTCTTCCTCCTGCAGACCCTTTGCCGACAGGTTCACAAATTTCGGTTTACCCTTTTCACCTTTCAACAACATTTGTACTGTGCCGTCCGGTTCTGTTTCCCCTTTTTCCCGGTAAACTTCCCATAAACGCTGGCCAGCTTGAGTTTGGGTCAACACCTGGCCAACAACTTCCTGCGTCTGCATATAGGGATCAGGTTCAAAAACCTGTAACGTAGTTGACCATTCTCCTCCCAGGTCTATTTCCTGGACTTGGCCGGCCGTAAGTGTGAGTGGTTGCATTAGTGATGTAAAATAAAACCAGTTCATTTTGGTTTCATCCGTAGTTTCATTAAGAAAGGCAGGGAAATAATCGCGGGCTGTTACCAGGGCTTCCACATCCTTGGTCAAAGGCAATCCGATTCCGACTCCGTCCAGAAAAGCCGTTACCTGCAGCTTATCCGGCGTGGTATCGCTCAAACGCACAATCCCGGCTTTTTCCAGATCGAAATTTACAGTTTTTATGTCCTGCATTCCGTTCAGGCTAATATTCTCGGTTTGCAACATCATAATCTGATGGTCTGAAGGATCGGTTTCCAGAGCCTGGAACCGGTATAACCCTTTATCCACATATGCCATTAATTCGCCATTGGCATCAGTTTTGCCCAGCGGCAAGGAGAAGCCGTAATAGTTAAAATCATTTTCTATCATGTCTATCATGATTTCAGCAGCAGCTACCGGCTGATTCTGGCGATCTTCCAGCTTGACCTTAACCTGCTGTAAGCCTGTACCATAGAAAGTAATTTTCCCGGGTTGGCTCACTGTTTTGCGGTATAAAAAGGGCGTAGAGTCCGGCAGATACGGGTCACTCAAAACATATAAGTCATACTTGTTGCCGTCTACCGCATCTGCTGCCGGTATAGTTAACTGGCCAAAATGGTCGGTAATGCCAAAGTAGGCAATGTCTAAAGGCCAGCCATCATGCCATCCCTGTTCGTCCCAGTAGCCTTTGTGCATCAAGATTACCCAGGCCCGATCAGCCGGTTTCCCTTCCGGATCAAAAACCTGAACCTGTATCCCGTTTTGGGGCTCTCGTTTAACCTGAAAAGATAATTCTTCTGTTGCTACTGTTTCCTGGCCCTCAACTAATTCCGCCTTGATCAGATAATCGCCGTCAGGTAAAGGAATGGTCTCACCAGTATTGGTCAGCACTTTATCAATATCCAGCTCGGTCAGATAAACAAATTTGTCTTCCTGTACTTCCTGATCCGGCAGAGAAATTTCCGTGTTATCAGGCCCGATTAAGGTTAATTTCAAAGTCTGCCCGGAGCGTGGCTGGTTCAGTTCTACTTTAACGTCTGTCTTACCCCAGATCAACTGGCCTGGCCGCGGATTGTGGATTTGGACCCTGGTTATTTTATTCTCCAGATTGTTTAATGCTTTCTGGATATCCAGCAGGCCATAACCATATTTATCATCAAAGCCCGGGGCCCCCAGGTCTTCGGCATTGGCCAGGAGAATAGCGGCTATTTCCTGCTGTTTTAAATCTGGTTTAACGGCTTTGAGCAATGCCGCAGCTCCGGCCACATGGGGAGCAGCCATGGAAGTACCGGATGCGTAGAGATAGGATGCGCCCTGATCTTTGATAAACTTTTCCTGGAAGTACTTATCATCCTTATAATAATCATAGACAAATTCCGGAATAGAGCTGAGAATTTCCACACCAGGCGCTACCAGATCCAATTTGCGCCCCCAGTTAGAAAAGTATGCTTTTTCCTTGTTCTCATCGATTGCGCCTACTGCCAGTACCCCCGGCAAACTGGCCGGAGTAAAGTATTCTACATTATCATCGCTGTTGCCGGCAGCAGCTACAATTAGAGCCCCCTTGTTTTGGGCATATGCTACTGCCTCAGCCAGGGTCCGGCTGTAGACCTTGCCACCCAGGCTCATGTTGATTACCGCTGCTCCCCGGTCAGCGGCATAGCGAATACCTTCGGCAATATCAAATACACTGCCGGAACCCCAGGCGTTCAGCACCTTTACCGGCAAAATGCGGATATTGGCCGGCCCGCTTACCCCGCTAATACCCCGGCCATTAATAGCCGCAGCGATAATCCCGGCCACATGGGTACCGTGGCCTTCGTCATCCATGGCATCATCGTCATTGTTAACTAGATCCCGGTCATACTCGGTGTCCACTCGATCTTTGAGATCAGGGTGAGTATAGTCCACCCCGGTATCCACCACTGCCACCGTTACTTCCGGAGCAGTAGGATAGATAAGGTTCCAGCTTTCCGGAGCCTTGACTGCTGGTAATCCCCACTGTAATTCCTGCAAAGGTTCTGCCGGTTGTACATCTGCCTTCTGAAGAATATAGTTGGGTTCTACATATTCGATGTCGGCTGCTGCCATCATGTCCTGCAGTTTTCTGGTATCCTGTCCCGGCCTGGCCTTGACCAGCAACCGGTCACCCTTTTCCTTCAGGACAGTGATGCTGGCTTTTTGCAGATTAGCCTTGACTTTCTTGCCTGCCTGCTTGTTACGCAGCTTGACGATATACTCGCCTGGGGTAGATTGTATCTGACCCATGTTTTTTCCTGGTACCGTGCCAGCTGCCGCCGGCATGACCTGGCTCAATAACAGGATGAAAACTAGCATTAAGCTGAGCAGCCTTTGTTTCATTTACCCCTCACCCTTTCATGATTTTGGTAATACACGTAAATATAGTAACATAAGGTAAGGGGATTTTTTTGTCGAAGTATACTTGAGTTAAGCAAATATTTTTGTCAAATTTTGTCTAAAAAAGACCGCTGGCCCCTTTTTTCTGTGGACCAGCTTCTTTTTAATTTTGAACCTAAAAATAAATTAGCGGACCCTGCTATCTGTTTAGCAAGGTCCGCCTAGCTTTTCAAACTCAAGATATCATATTTATTCTTTCTTCTCCCTTATGGCCTTTGCCAGTTCTATGCATTTCTGAAATATTGCTGTGTTATCTTTAGGATTTTCCAGCCGTTCAATCAATTTTTTCGCAGCTGAACCAGTAAAGACTGGTGCTGGCTTCATGGAAACTGCCATCATCTCCACCTCCACTTCCCCCTCAGTTTCTTTTTGCTTTGGACTATCATCCATAATTATATACCTTCTTTCTTGAAAAGACCCCCGGTCCGCTACTCCTGCGGACCGGAGGTCTTTTTCCGTTTCAGTAACCCATAGGCCAGACTGTCCACTAAAGCCTGCCAGCTGGCTTCGATAATATTTTCCGATACCCCCACTGTATTCCAGCTGTCATGGCCATCGGTGGTTTCAATCAACACCCGTACATTTGCTTCTGTGCCTGCCTTTTCATTCAGAACCCGTACCTTGTAGTCACTCAATTGCATCTCCCGGATGGCGGGGTATACCCCCTCCAGGGCCTTGCGCAGGCAGCGGTCCAGGGCATTCACCGGGCCATTGCCTTCCGCAGCGGTATGAATAATTTCGTCCCCTACTTGCAATTTGATCACTGCCTCCGAGTGGAAGCGCTCCCCTTCCCGCTTCTCATTGATCACCCGAAAGGCCACCAGATTAAAGGGATACTGGTAGTTCTCAAAAGCCCGGCGCAACATCAGTTCCAGAGTGCCCTCCGCTCCTTCAAACTGGAAGCCCTGATGTTCCAGTTCCTTGATCTCCTGCAGGATGGCTCTAGCTTCGGCACTGATGTTGTCCAGGTCCAGCCCCAGTTCCTCTGCTTTATAGACGATATTACTGGCCCCGCTCAGTTCGGAGACCAGGACGCGGCGCTCATTGCCCACCAGCTCCGGGTTCAGGTGTTCATAGGTGCCCGGGTTTTTCAGGATGGCACTGACATGGATACCACCCTTGTGGGCAAAGGCGCTTTTGCCTACAAAGGGTAAATTGTTGGGATGGTGCAGGTTGGCCAGCTCGCTGACATAGCGGGACAGCTCGGTCAGATGGGCCAGCTGCTCCCGGGGAATGGTCTCCGCAGCCATCTTGAAAGTGAGATTGGGCAGGATGGAGCAGAGATTGGCATTGCCGCAGCGCTCCCCGAACCCGTTAATGGTGCCCTGCACCATGGTAGCGCCTCCCTGGACCGCCGCCAGGGAGTTGGCCACCGCCAGTTCGCCATCATTGTGGCAGTGGATGCCCAGGGGCAGGGCAAATTCCTGCCCGATCTGGCGGGTAATTTCCTGCACTTCCCAGGGCAGGGAACCGCCATTGGTATCACAGAGAACCAGCCAGCTGGCTCCGCCGTCCCGGGCTGCTGCCAGCACTGCCCGGGCATAGTCAGGATTGGCCTTGTAACCATCGAAGAAATGCTCGGCATCGAAGATTACCTGCCGGCCCTGCTGCACCAGATAGGCAATGGTTTCCCGGATAATGCGCAGGTTTTCATCCAGGGTGGTATTGAGGGCCTCGGTGACATGCAGGTCCCAGCTCTTGCCGAATACAGTCACCCAGTAAGTGCCGGCCTCCAGCAAGGCCTGAATGATAACATCCGTTTCCGGCCGCTGGCCTACCCGGCAGGTGCTGGAAAAGGCTGTCAGGTGGGAACGGGCCCATTCCTGCTCCCGGGCCCGCTGGAAAAACTCCATGTCCTTGGGGTTGGAACCGGGCCAGCCCCCTTCCACCCAGTGAAAACCCATCTGCACCAGACGCCCGGCGATTTTCAGCTTGTCATCCACAGAAAAGGAGATGCCTTCCCCTTGGGTGCCGTCCCGTAAAGTGGTATCGTAGATTTTTACCGCCAAGGGTGTTCCTCCTTTCCTTAGCCTAAAATAGCGGCTACTTTTTCTGCCACCAGATCCCCCATGGCCCGACAGCCTACCAGTTTGGCTCCCTCCTCCCAGAGGTCAGCCGTCCGGTAGCCTTCAGCCAGCACTTCAGCCACTGCCTGTTCGATGGCCTTTGCTCCCTCTTCACAATCCAGGGAGAACTTCAACATCAGGGCCACGGAAAGGATGGTAGCCAGGGGGTTGGCCTTGTCCTGACCGGCGATATCGGGAGCTGAGCCGTGGCTGGGCTCATACAGGGCCACTTCGCCCCCCAGGGAAGCGGAAGGCAGCATGCCGATGGAACCAGCCAGAACCGAAGCCTGGTCGGTCAGGATATCTCCGAACATATTCTCGGTGACAATCACATCAAACTGTTTGGGCCAGCGCACCAGTTGCATGGCGCAGTTGTCCACATACATATGCTCCAGGGTGACATCGGGATAATCCTGAGCCACCCGTTCCGCCACCCGCCGCCAGAGGCGGGAGCTTTCCAGCACATTGGCCTTGTCTACAGAGGTGACCTTGCGGCGGCGCTTGCGGGCCAGCTCAAAGGCCAGGCGCACAATCCGCTCGATTTCCCCTTCCGTATAGACCAGAGTATCGATGGCCGTTTCCTGGCCGTCTTCCCGGCGGAAGGTTTTTTTCTCCCCGAAATAGAGGCCGCCGGTCAATTCCCGCACTGCCAGCAGGTCCAACCCCTCAATCAGCTCCGGCTTCAGCGGGGAAGCCTTGGCCAGCGGAGCAAAGAGAAAAGCAGGGCGCAGGTTGGCATACAGTCCCAGCTGCTTGCGCAGGGGCAGCAGTGCCCCTGCTTCCGGACGGAGATGGACCGGCAGGTTATCCCATTTGGGCCCCCCAACTGCCCCCAGCAGGATAGCGGTGCTGCGGCGGCAGAGATCCAGAGTGGCTTCCGGCAGCGGGGTGCCGGCGGCATCAATGGCCGCTCCTCCGATCAAACCTTCCTCAAACTCCAGTTCCAGCCCCAGGCGGCTGGCCACTACCTCCAGCACTTTCCGGCCCTGAGGCACGATTTCCTGGCCGATGCCATCCCCGGGCAAAAGGGCGATCAGTTTTGTCATCACCCTACGCCTCCTTCCCCAGCCGGCGGCGGGTATAGTTGATGAGGCCTCCAGCCTGGATCAGTTCCTGCATGAAAGGCGGATAGGGGGTAGCCTGGTAGGTAGCCCCGGTGGTGAGATTGGTGATCACCCCGGTATTCAAATCCACTTCTACCTCCTGGCCTTCCTCAATGGCCGCAGCCCCTTCCGGGCTTTCCAGGATAGGCAGGCCGATATTGAAAGCATTGCGGTAGAAAATGCGGGCATAGGACTGGGCGATCACACAGCTGACTCCCGCTGCCTTGATGGCAATGGGGGCATGTTCCCGGGAAGAACCGCAGCCGAAGTTTTTCCCGGCCACGATGATATCCCCGGCCTGCACCTTGCCCGGGAAGGTGGGGTCAGCATCCTCCATCACGTGTTTGGCCAGCTCTGCCGGTTCGGAAGTATTGAGATAGCGGGCAGGAATAATGGCATCAGTGTCGATGTCATGACCGAATTTCCAGGTGCGTCCACGCAGTTTCATCCTACAATACCTCCTCAGGTGCCACAATTTGCCCGGCGATGGCGGAAGCGGCAGCCACAGCCGGACTGGCCAGATAGACTTCACTTTCGGGGTGGCCCATACGGCCTACGAAGTTGCGGTTGGTGGTGGCCAGAGCCCGTTCCCCTTTGGCCAGAATACCCATATGGCCGCCCAGACAGGGACCACAGGTGGGGGTGCTGACAGCGCATTCCGCTTCAATAAAGGTCTTGATCAGCCCTTCCGCCATAGCCTGCTGGTAAATGGCCTGGGTGCCGGGGATAACGATACAGCGCACCCGGGGATGGACTTTCTTGCCTTCTAAAATGCGGGCGGCAATGCGCAGGTCCTCAATGCGGCCATTGGTACAGGAGCCGATTACCACCTGGTCGATTTCCACCGTGCCCACCTGGCTGATGGGGCGGGTATTTTCCGGCAGGTGGGGGAAGGCAACAGTAGGCTCTATGGCCGCAGCATCGATATCGATTACTTTATAATACCGGGCATCGGGGTCACTCTGGTAGACCTGCCAGGGCCGCTTTGTCCTGCCCTGCACATATTCCAGGGTCTTCTGGTCCGGAGCGATTATGCCGTTTTTGGCCCCGGCTTCAATGGCCATATTGCACATGGTGAAACGGCCATCCATGGAGAGGTTTTCAATTGCCTCACCGGTGAATTCCATGGCCATGTAGCGGGCTCCATCCACCCCGATCAGGCCGATAGTATGCAGAATCAGGTCCTTGCCGCTGACCCAGGGCCGCAGTTGACCGTGGTAAACGAACTTGATGGTTTCCGGCACCCGGAACCAGATTTCCCCCAGGGCCATGGCCGCTGCCAGGTCGGTAGAACCGACCCCGGTGGAAAATGCCCCCAGGGCGCCATAGGTACAGGTATGGGAATCGGCCCCGATCACCACATCTCCGGGCCCTACCAGCCCCTGTTCCGGCAGAAGACAATGCTCAATCCCCATCCGTCCTACTTCAAAGTAATTGGTCAGGCCCTGCTCCCGGGCGAATTCCCGCACCAGTTTGGCCTGTTCCGCTGACTTGATATCCTTGTTGGGAGTGAAATGGTCGGGTACCAGAGCGATCCGCTCCGGGTCAAAAACCCGTTCCACCCCGATTTTCCTGAATTCCTTGATGGCTACGGGAGCGGTGATATCATTGCCTAATACCAGGTCCACCCTGACATTGATCAATTCCCCGGCCTGTACCTGCTCCCGGCCGGCATGGGCAGCCAGTATTTTCTCGGTAATCGTCATTGCCATGTCTTAAACACTCTCCCTTACCTGTTCTCCATTGACCAGTCCCAGGGCCCGCTCGTATTCCAGTTTGTTGAGAGCATCCACATAAGCCCGGGCCGATGCCTCCAGCACGTCGGTGGACAGGCCACGGCCGACGAAGATTTTGCCCTTTTCATCCTTGAGGCGGACAGTTACTTCCCCCAGGGCATCCTTGCCGCCGGTAACAGCATTGAGGGCATAGTGGACCAGACAGCCGGTATTGCCGGTCAGTTTATCAATGGCCTTGTAGATGGCATCTACCGGCCCATCGCCACAGGCCGCTTCTTCCAGCCGTTCTCCGGCCCGCGTCAATACAACTGTTGCAGTAGGTACCACTGCACTGCCGCTGGAAATATGGAAGTATTCCAGAGTATAGGTTTCCGGTACCCGCAATATTTCCCCTTCGACTATGACCAGCAGGTCTTCGTCCGAGATTTCCCCCTTGCGGTCAGCTAGCTCCTTAAAGCGCTGGAAGGCCTGTTCCAGCTGTTCTCCTTCCAGCTGGTAGCCCAGTTGTTGCAAACGATCCCGGAAAGCATGGCGTCCGGAATGTTTGCCCAGGACGATGGTGTTTTTGTGCAGCCCGATCAATTCCGGGTTCATAATCTCATAAGTGGCCCGGTTTTTCAGCACCCCGTCCTGGTGAATTCCCGACTCATGGGCAAAGGCGTTTTTGCCCACCACCGCCTTGTTGGGCTGGACTTTCATTCCGGTGAGAGCGGAAACCAGGCGGCTGGTACGATAGATCTCCTCGGTGACAATCCGGAACTCCTTCTGGAAAATGGAGCGCCGGGTGTAGAGGGCCATGACGATCTCTTCCAGAGCGGCATTGCCCGCTCTTTCTCCAATACCATTGATGGTGCATTCCACCTGCTGGGCTCCGGCCAGAATGGCAGCCAGGGAATTGGCTACCGCCAGGCCCAGGTCATTGTGACAGTGGACGGAAAAAATTGCCTGGTCCCGGTTGGGTACTTTTTCCCGCAGTTCCCGGATAAAGGCCCCGAATTCTTCCGGTGTAGCATAGCCTACCGTATCGGGGATATTGACCACCTTCGCCCCCGCATCGATCACGGCAGTTACCACCTGAGCCAGGTAGTCGATGTCACTGCGGAAGGCATCTTCCGCCGAAAACTCCACGTTGGGGGTATAACGACAGGCATATTTGACCGCCTCCACCGCCTGGGCCAGCACTTCCTCCCGGCTTTTCTGCAATTTGTACTGGAGATGAATATCCGAAGTGGCGATAAAGGTATGAATGCGCGGTTCTTCCGCCTCCCTGATGGCTTCCCAGGCCCGGTCGATATCCAGCTGGTTGGCCCTGGCCAGGGCAGCGATAGTCGCTCCCCTGATTTCCCGGGCGATAGCCTGGACAGCAGCGAAATCGCCAGGGGAAGCGATGGGAAAGCCGGCTTCAATCACATCCACCCCCAGCCGGGTCAGCTGGCGGGCGATCTCCAGTTTTTCCTTTATATTCAAACTGACACCCGGGGATTGTTCCCCGTCGCGCAAGGTAGTATCAAAAAAATAGATGCGATTACTGCTCACCCGTTCCATTCCTCCTTACTGGTTATGGCTTCTTCCAGACCACAGCCGCCCAGCACCATGGGGTAGACATTTTCCCGGCCGCAGACGGATATATCAACAATTACCGGCCCTTTTTCCGTCAATGCTTCTTTAAGTATCGCTTCCAGTTCTTCCCTGCGGTTGATGCTGTACCCCCGGGCGCCATAACAGCGGGCAAACATGGCAAAGTCCGGCTGGCCAGTATAATCCACGCCCAGATAGCGGCCGCCACAGTAAAATTCCTGCAGCTGCCGCACCATGGCCAGCTGCCGGTTATTGAGCACAATCACCTTTACCGGCAGGCCCTGTTCCACCGCTGTCCCGAATTCATTCATGGACATCTGGAAACTGCCATCCCCGGTGATGAGAATCACCTTTTCCCCCGGCCGCCCCATTTGCGCTCCCACCGCTGCCGGCATGCCATAGCCCATGGTGCCCAGGCCACCGGAGGAGAGGAAGGAGCGGGGCCGGTTGACGGGGAAATGCTGGGCCGCCCACATCTGGTGCTGGCCCACATCGGTGACGATAATAGCTTCTCCTCCCGTCAGGCGATAGAGGGCCTGGATTACTTCCCAGCCCTGGATCTGGGCCTGAGGACAGCCTTTTTCCCGGGGGGTAGGCAGGGGATACTGCCGCTGCCACTGGCGGATTTGCGCCAGCCACTCCTCCCGGGACGCCACCGGCTCCAGACGGGGAAGCAGATCCTGCAGGACCAGGCGCACATCGCCGACGATGGGTACATCCACCCGTACATTCTTGCCGATTTCCGCCGGGTCGATATCGATATGGATAATCCGGGCCTGAGGAGCGAATTTCTCCACCGCTCCGGTCACCCGGTCGTCGAAACGGGCGCCCAGGGAAACCAGGACATCACAATTTTGCACCGCCAGGTTAGCGCTTTTCCAGCCATGCAGGCCCAGCATGCCCAGAGCCAGGGGATGCCCGCCAGGAAAGGCCCCTAACCCCATCAGGGTGGTGGTCACCGGTGCCTGCAGCTTTTCCGCCAGGGCTACCAGTTCCGGCTGGGCGCCGGCATGGATGGCCCCTCCTCCCACATAGAGCACCGGCCGCTGGGCCTGGTTTAAGAGTTCAGCGGCCAGCTTGACCTGGCGGGCATTCCCCCGGTAGGTGGGTTTATAGCCCTGGGGGCGAAAATCTTCAGGAATAGCGAACTCTATTTCCTGTTCCTGCACATCCCGGGGAATGTCGATCAGCACCGGGCCCGGCCGGCCGCTGCGGGCCAGGTAAAAGGCCTGCTTGACAATGCGGGGCAGGTCCTGGGCGTTTTTGACCAGGTAATTGTGTTTGGTAATGGGAATGGTTATTCCCGTAATATCCACTTCCTGAAAAGCATCAGTACCTACCATGCCGGTAGATACCTGCCCGGTGATCAGCACCACCGGGATGGAATCCATATAGGCATTGGCTATACCTGTCACCAGGTTGGTGGCTCCGGGACCGGAAGTGGCCAGTACCACTCCCGTTTTTCCGGTGACCCGGGCATAACCATTAGCGGCATGGACCGCCCCCTGCTCCTGACGCACCAGTACGTGTTTGATCCCCTTCCCGTACAGGGCGTCATAGATGGGCAGCACAGCCCCGCCGGGATAGCCGAAGATGATTTCTACCTCTTCCAACTCCAGGCATTTAATCAGGGCCTGAGCTGCCTTCATTTTCATCAAAACCCCTCCTGTATCTGCGAAAACCCCTCTTACTGCTTACTTTTTCAACCAGGGCATCATGGCCCGCAATTCCCGGCCGACCTGTTCGATCAGATGGTTTTGTTCCTTGTTCTTGATGGCATTGTAGACAGGGCGGTTGGCCTGGTTTTCCAGAATCCACTTTTTGGCGAATTCGCCATTCTGGATTTCGGCCAGTACCCGCTTCATTTCCTGCCGGGTTTCTTCGGTAATAATGCGCTTGCCGGTCATGTAGTCACCGAATTCAGCCGTATCACTGATGGAATAGCGCATCCAGCTCAGGCCGCCTTCATAGATCAGGTCCACAATCAGTTTCAGTTCATGCAGGCACTCAAAATAGGCCATTTCCGGAGCATAACCCGCTTCCACCAGAGTATCGAAACCGGCCTTGATCAGCTCGGAAACCCCGCCGCAAAGGACCGCCTGTTCCCCGAAGAGGTCGGTTTCCGTTTCTTCCTTGAAGGTGGTTTCAAATACCCCGGCCCGGGTGCAGCCAATCCCTTTAGCATAAGCCAGAGCCAGGTCTTTGGCCTGTCCGGTAGCATCCTGATGGATGGCGATCAGGCCCGGTACCCCCCGGCCTTCCTGGTACATGCGACGCACCATGTGGCCAGGGCTCTTGGGCGCTACCAGGAAGACATCCACATCAGCAGGAGGCACAATCTGACCATAGTGGATGTTGAACCCATGGGAGAACATCAAGGCCTTGCCGGCGGTCAGATGGGGGGCGATTTCCTCCCGGTACAGTTTGGCCTGGGTTTCATCGGGAGTGAGAATCTGGATAATATCCGCCTGAGCCGCCGCTTCCGCCGGAGTGGCCACCTTCAGTCCAGCCGCCTCTGCTTCTGCCCAGCGGGCACTGCCCGGCCGCAAGCCGACTACTACCCGTACTCCGGATTCATGCAGGTTCAGAGCCTGGGCATGGCCCTGGCTGCCATAACCGATCACAGCCACGGTCTTGTTTTTCAATAACTCCAGATTGGCATCCTGATCATAATAGCACTTTACCATTCTCAATCTTCCTCCTTTATGTCTGCTGTTGTAGTTTTCTGGCCCCGCAGCATGGCGATTTTGCCGGTACGCACCAGTTCCCTGATCCCAAAAGGCCGCAGGGCGTTTTCCAGAGCATTGATTTTGCCCTCATCCCCGGTAGCTTCGATGGTCAGGGTCTTGCGCCCGATATCCACAATGCGGGCCCGAAAGATATCGACGATTTGCATGATTTCTCCCCGCACCTGCTGGTCGGCGGCATTGACCTTGATCAGCATCAGCTCCCGGTCCACATAATCCTCGGAAGAAATATCCTTGATCTTCAGCACATCCACCAGCTTGTGCAATTGCTTGGTCACCTGTTCTAAAACCAGGTCATCTCCCTCCACCACAATGGTCATGCGGGAAATGCGGGGGTTTTCCGTTCTGCCCACGGTGAGGGAGTCAATATTGTAGCCCCGGCGGCTGAACAGGCCCGCTACCCGGGTCAGCACCCCGGGATTGTTTTCCACCAGCACCGCTAAGATATGGCGCATATCCCTCACCCTCCAATCATTTTGTGCAGTGCCCCGCCCGGCGGTACCATGGGCAGGACATTTTCTTCCCGGTCAACAACGATATCCACCACTACCGGACCCGGAGTCGCCAGGGCGGTAGCCAGTACCTCCGGCACTTCTTCCGGCCGGGTGGCCCGCAGGCCTTTGGCTCCATAGGCTTCGGCCAGTTTGATAAAATCCGGGGCCCAGCTCATATCCACTTGAGAGTAACGCCGGTTGTAGAAGAGTTCCTGCCACTGCCGTACCATACCCAGATAGCCGTTATTGAGGATAACCACCTTGACCGGCAGGTTGTACTGGACAGCGGTGGCCAGCTCCTGGCTGTTCATCTGGATAGAGCCATCACCAGCAATATCGATGACCACATGGTCGGGGCAGGCCACCGCCGCTCCAATGGCAGCGGGCAAACCAAAGCCCATGGTGCCCAGCCCACCGGAGGTAATCAGGCTGCGGGGCTCGGTAAAGGTGAAATACTGGGCGGCCCACATCTGATTCTGTCCCACCTCAGTAGTGATTTTCACCTTCATGCCCCTGGTCTGGCGCCGCAGCTCCTCTACCACATACTGGGGCTTGATCCCTTCTCCTTCTTTGCTGTAGCGCAAAGGATGGTTTTCCTTCCAGGCTTCCACGGTGGCCAGCCAATCCCCGGGAGCCCGGGCTACCAGTTTGCTGTTCAGTTCAGACAAAACCCGGCCGACATCACCAACAATGGGCACATCCACCCGCACATTTTTGCCGATTTCCGCCGGGTCGATATCGATATGGATGATCCTGGCCCCGGGGGCGAATTCCTCGATTTTGCCGGTCACCCGGTCATCAAAGCGGCAACCGATGGCAATCAGCAGGTCACAATGGCTGACGGCAAAATTGGCTGCCACGGTACCATGCATGCCCAGCATCCCCAGGAAGAGAGGATGGTCTCCGGGAAAAGCCCCCAGCCCCATCAGGGTGGTAGTCACCGGCGCCTGAATCAATTCCGCCAGTTCCAGCAGATGTCTGGCAGCTCCGGAAGCGATCACCCCACCCCCGGCATAGATCACCGGCTTGCTGCTTTCCTGGATCAGCCGTACAGCCTGGGCAATCTGTTCCGGATGCCCATCATAAACTGGTTTGAAGCCCGGCAGGCAGATTTTTTCCGGATAGCGGAAATGGCCTTTAGCTGCCATAATATCCCGGGGCAAGTCGATCAGCACCGGGCCCGGCCGCCCTTCCCGGGCGATTTTGAAGGCTGCCTTGATAGTAAAGGGCAGATCCTCCAGGTTTTTAACCAGAAAGGAGTGCTTGGTTATGGGCAAGGTGATGCCGAAAATGTCTGCTTCCTGAAAGGAATCCTTACCGATTAGCCCCGTGGCTACCTGGCCGGTGAAAGCCACAATCGGTATGGAATCCATATAGGCGGTAGCCAGACCGGTAACCAGGTTGGTCGCTCCCGGCCCGGAAGTGGCCAGACAGACCCCCACTTTGCCGGTGGCCCGGGCGTATCCGTCAGCAGCATGGGCTGCCCCCTGCTCATGGCGAACCAGGATATGGCAAATATTAGAATCAAAAAGGGCATCATAGATATTCAGCACTGCCCCGCCGGGATAACCGAAAATATGCTCTACACCCTCGGCCTCAAGACATTTGACCAGCATCTGGGCTCCTGTCATTTCCATTCGCTTTTCACCCCTTCACAACCGCCCCGCCCGCCGCTGAGCCTACCAGTTTGGCATAGCGGGCCAGGTAGCCGGTTTTGACCTTCGGCTCCGGTGGCTGCCATTTTGCCCGGCGCCGGGCCAGTTCTGTTTCATCTACCAGTAAATCCAACCGGCCTGCTTCTATATCAATGGCAATTAAGTCCCCTTCCTGGACCAGAGCAATGGGTCCCCCTTCCGCTCCTTCCGGACTAACGTGACCGATAGAAGCCCCCCGGGTGGCTCCGGAAAAACGACCATCGGTAATCAGTGCCACCTCTTTATCCAATCCCGCTCCGGCCACCGCCGCTGTGGGAGTCAGCATTTCCCGCATACCGGGTCCGCCTTTCGGCCCTTCATAGCGGATCACCACCACATCTCCCGGCCGAATTTGCCCGCCGAGAATGGCCTTAACCGCCGCTTCCTCTCCGTCAAACACCCGGGCCGGACCGGTATGTTTCAGCATCTCCGGAGCCACGGCTCCTTTCTTGACCACTGCTCCCTGGGGAGCCAGACTGCCTTTCAGCACCGCCAGTCCCCCGGTGGCCTGGTAAGGACGATCCCAGGGCCGGATGACTTCTTCATCCAGCACCCTGACCCCCTCCAGGTTGGCCGCCATGGTCCTGCCTGTTACCGTCAATACCTCTGTTTCCAGCTTGCCCTGGGCAGCCAGCCGGCTCATCACCGCCGGGATACCGCCAGCCCGGTGCAGGTCCTCCATATGGTAAGGGCCAGCAGGGCTCAGCTTGCAAAGCTGGGGAATCTCTTCATTAAAACGATTGACATCATCCAGCTCAAAGGGCACTCCCGCCTCGTGGGCAATAGCCGGCAAATGCAAAAGGGTATTGGTGGAACAACCCAGGGCCATATCCACTTTCAGGCCATTGCGGAAAGCCGCCGCAGTCATAATATCCCGCGGCCTGAGATTCCGCCGCACCAGTTCCATGATCTGCTTTCCTGTTGCCTTGGCCAGCCGCAAACGGGCTGCCATCACCGCCGGGATGGTGCCATTGCCCGGCAGGGCCATCCCCAGCACTTCCGTCATGCAATTCATGGAATTGGCAGTAAACATGCCGGCACAGGAACCACAACCCGGACAGGCTCCTTCTTCCAGTTCCTCTAGTTCGGCTTCGGTCATGCGACCATTAGCCACTGCCCCTACGCCCTCGAACACCGTGGAGAGGGAAACGGCCTGACCTTGCCAGCGTCCAGCCAGCATCGGCCCCCCGCTGATAAAAATGGCGGGAATATTGAGGCGAGCCGCCGCCATCAGCATTCCTGGCACTACCTTATCACAGGAGGGAATCAGCACCAGTCCGTCCAGGGCATGAGCTTCTGCCATGATTTCCACCGAATCGGCGATCAGCTCCCGGCTGGCCAGGCTGTAGTGCATGCCCTTATGGCCCATGGCCAGCCCGTCACAGACGGCAATGGCCGGAAATTCCACCGGCAGTCCCCCGGCCATCCTGATCCCGGCCTTGACCGCCTCGGCAATGGTATTGAGATGCATGTGTCCGGGTACAATTTCATTGTGGGAGTTCACTACCCCGATAATGGGACGCTGCAATTCTTCCCCGGTATAGCCCATCGCCTTCCAGAGCGAACGATGGGGCGCCCTTTCCAATCCCGATTTGACCGCAGAACTGCGCAGTTGCACCCTGTTTCCTCCTCACTTAACCGACTTTTTCCGTAGCAGGTACGAAGATTTCCGGTCCATCCACTTCTGTCAGGGCCCGGAAGTCCTGCAGCAGCTGCTGGAACATGGGCCCGGGCTTGCCATCGCCGATTACCCGGCCATCCACTTTGATTACCGGAATCAGCTCTGCAGCGGTACCGGTAAGGAATACCTCATCGGCATTGAAAACATCATGCCGGGTAAAAACTTCTTCCTTGACGGTAATACCCCGCTGGCGGGCCAGCTGCATAACGACATCCCGGGTTATCCCCTTCAGAATCCCCAGATAAATGGGAGGAGTAATCAGTTCCCCATCCTTGACAATGAACACATTATCCCCGGTGGCCTCACAGACATAACCCTGGGCATTGAGCATCAGGGCTTCCAGCACCCCGGCCAGGTTAGCCTCGATTTTGGCATAGATATTGTTCAGGTAGTTCAGGGACTTCACCCGCGGATTACAGGCTTCAGACAGATTGCGGGGAGTGGGAACGGTTTTAACCTCCAGCCCCTTTTCATAAAATTCCTGGGGATAAAGAGTAATAGTAGCAGCAATACACATCACTGTCGGCCGCGGGCACTTGCGCGGATCCAGACCCAGGTCCCCCTTGCCCCGGGAAACCACCAGGCGGATATAGCCATCGCGGATATTGTTGCGGCGGCAGGTTTCCACCACCACTTCCGTCATTTCCTCTTTGCTGAGCGGAATGTCCAGCATGATGGTTTTGGCCGATTCATAGAGCCGGTCGATGTGCTCCTTCAACTTGAATACCCGGCCGTGATAGGCGCGAATGCCTTCAAAAACCCCGTCTCCATAGAGATAACCATGGTCGAAAACGGAAACTTTAGCTTCTTCCTCCGGTACGAACTTGCCATCCAGATAAATGATCAGACCCACAACAAATTCCTCCCCTCAAAAATTCTACAGCTCAAACCTCCTGTCTCCCCACCGCTCCCATCACCCCCATGTCTATCCAGGGGAGACAAATTTTGAATTTGTGTATAAATAAAACCCAAGCGGACAGACCCCACCAGTTCAATCTTGATCCAAGATCGAGTGGAACCTATCCGCTTGGGTCTTTTATCCCCACGGTGTAACGGCCAAAGCCGCCTGTACCGCTTGGTCACAGTCCCGCAAAGAACTTGCGGCGGAACCCTAGGTACACTTCCCTCGGTAATGCCTATTTACTTGTAAAAAAGCCTCTCTGTCCCGACAGGGACGAGAGGCTGAAGATGCCTTCCGCGGTACCACCCTGGTTGTTCCGGTCAAGCAAACCGGAACCCCTCTGTAGCCGGATAACGGCGGCTAACCCGGTACGGCCTACTGCCTGAGCAAGGGTTCGACCGACAGCTCAGGGGTGATCCCCGTCCGGGCCCGTGACACCGGTTTCCACCCTCCCGGCTCTCTTGCGTCCGTTCTCCCGACAGCCTTCCCCGTCGTCGCTTGTATAATGTATAACAGCTATATTTGTTAGTTATTGTACTAATGATGTCTGAATGTGTCAATACTTTTAGCGAAAATTTTAATGTTAAATTAATGTTAACTCACCACCCCAACGGGCTTGTCCGGCCTCTGAACGGTCGCTTTACCAGGGTGAACAGCTAAAACTTATCTGGCCCCCTCCTGTACCGCTTTTCGGCCCTGCATATTGATGACCAGACCCAGTATACTGATCAGGGCCCCTGTATAAAACACCCAGTCCATAGCCTGCAAAAAATCGTGGCTGAGCTTGTAGACGGTACCAAAGACAGACATGGAATAGGCGATCCCGGTAGCCATCCCCACATTGCGCATCAGGGCATTGATGCTGCCGGCAATCCCCAGTTTTGGTTTGGGAACAACTTCCATCATACTGCTGTTATTGGGGCTCTGGAACAGGCCCATACCCAGGCCCAGTACGGCCAGGTGCAGGAAAACCGCCAGCAGAGAGGAGTTTTTATTCAGAGTAGTCAAAGCCAGCAATCCGATGGTATTGACCGCCAGACCGGTATTGGTCAACCACTGATAGCCGAATTTGTCGGACAAACTGCCTGCCACCGGGGCCACAACTGCCATTACCACCGGAAAAGCGGAAAGAGCGATTCCGGCCTGAGCCGGGGAATAACCCAGTACCTGCTGGACATAAAAGGTCATAATCAAATTGGTGGAGAACAGGGAGATGAAAGAAATTAAACCGGTGATACCGCCATAGAAAAAGGGGCGGCGCTGGAACAGGGTTAAGTCGATTAAAGGACTGTCCATGCGGCGCATGCGGTAAAACAAAAAGATCAGGAGTGCCAGCCCCGCGCTACCAACAGCCAGCAAGCGAGGATCAGTCCAACCCAGTTTGTAACCTTCCGACAGAGCCCAGAGAAAGGCAGTTAAACCGGTAACCAGCAGCACTGCTCCCAGGCGGTCAAAGGTTTCCCCCCGGCTCAGTTCTTCTTCCCGGGGTAAGTTGAAGATCGACCAGATGAAAGCTAAAAGTCCAATGGGTATATTGATATAAAAGATACTGGGCCAGCCCCACTGAGCCACCATTACTCCGCCCAGGGAAGGCCCGGTCATGCTGCCTGCCGAAACCACGGTACCGATTAGACCCAGGGCCCGCCCCCGTTCCTGGGGCGGGAAAGCTGCTGTAACCAGCCCCATGCTATTGGCCATTAACATAGCTGCTCCCACTGCCTGCAGGATGCGGGCCAGGATCAGGACCAGCAGGGAACTGGCCTGGCCACAAAAAAAAGAACCCAGGGAGAAAACCAGAAAGCCGCTGGCATAGACGCGCCGCCGTCCCCACAGATCCGCTGCCCGGCCAAATACCAGCAAAAGACCGGAAATAGTTAATAAATAGGATGTAACTGCCCACTGAATTTCTCCGATGGTTACACCTAAATCCCGGGCTATGGTGGGTAAAGCAACATTGACAATGCTGCCGTCGAGAGTGGCCATAAAAGTACCAAGAGCTACATTGGCCAGCACTAACCATTTTTTGCTCACAATTATCCCCTCCCCACACAATTATATCCTGAATAAAAGCAGAAAACAAATGAAACAATATGCCTGTAAATCTATAAGGGGAGGTGTAGAAAAATGGCCACTATTAAATGCAAAGTAGAAGAATGCACCTATTATGATAATGCTATGTGCACTGCCAATACCATCGAAGTAATGTCCACCGGTGATAAGCGGGTCTCTTCTTCTGATGGTACCATGTGCAATACCTTCAAGCCTGCCAACCGGTAAAGGCAAAAGCAGAGGCCAGACGGTCTCTGCTTTTACTCTTTATACCCATCCACTACCAGTTCCAGATGCCCGGTATCGGGACAGAATAAAAGGCCATGATAAGGAATATCTTTAGGCAAAAGCGGGTGATTGCGCAATCCTGCCACCACTTCTCGCACATGGCCGTGGTAATCTTCCCCGAAGCCCTGAAGCCAGGCAGCCAGGTCCACACCCTCCAGGTCTTCCGGCTTCACACCCCGGGCCAGCATGGCCTGCCGCATCCTGTCCGCATCCGGTTTGGCCATTCCGCAATCGAGGTGGGCGATTACCACCACCTCTTCTACCCCCAGCAAATAGATAGCCACGGCCAGGCTGCGTACCACATCTTCGGTTAAAATAGTACCGGCATTTTTGATAACCTTGGCTTCCCCCCGTTTTAAACCCAGGGCCGGCTCCAGCATTTCCACTAGCCGGGTATCCATACAGGAGAAAATGGCCAGTTTTTTGGCCGGCAACTTGCCCGCCTGCCGGGCTTCCCGCTCCTGTTCCCAGCGCTGGACAAATTCCCGGTTAGCTTCCAGGATTTCCCTTAACAACATGAACACCACCCCCTGCTGTCATTATATAATGGTCAGTACAAAAAGCAAATAAAAAATCGCAAACAAAAGGAGCAGCTGGCCTGGAATGCGGCCCTGGCGCCGCCGGTTCACCAGCCAGAGGACTAGAGCAGCCACCAGGGCCAGGCCGATACTGGTCAGCCCCTGTTGCCCCAGCTGCCAGTCGGTGAAAACCATACCAAAGGCCGGCAACAGGCTGCTCTGAAAGACCATCGCTCCTGTCATGTTGCCAGTGGCCATTACATCCTTATTCTGCCGCATCCAGATAATGCTGTTCAGTTTTTCCGGCAACTCGGTGGCCACCGGGGCGAGAATCAGGGCGACCAGCATAGGACTGAGGCCCAGCCAGACCGCTATTTCCTCTACTCCACTTACGAACAGTTTGGCCCCCAGGATAATCACCCCTAATGCCAGCACTACCTGCAAAATCACCAGCGGCTTGCCCGGTTCCGGGTTTTTGCGAGCCAGATAGAGAGGGGGACAGTGGCCGATGGCTTCACAGTCAGCCTGCAGGGTACGCCAGACATACCAGAAATAGCCCCCGGCCAGCACCAGAGCGATACCATATTTGGCCCAACCGGGCAGGAAAGCTGCGACTACCGCCAGACCGTAGAAGACCAGGAAGAAGCCCAGATCCCGGTTGAGCTGTCCTTTGTTGACTGCCACCTCAGTGCCTGTTTCCCGTCGCTTCCGGTAAACCAGAGCCCCGGTTCCCACCAGGGCCAGCCCCAGGGTGACCAGCATAAAGGGGGCACCCAGAATCGCCCCTACCCCAATATGATGCCCGGCTTCTCCCACACCAAATAAAATGGCTATCACCGGAATCATGCTTTCCGGTAAGGCTGTGCCGACAGCCGCCAGCACACTTCCCACTGCACTCTGGGACAGATTAAGCTTTTTGCCCAGCCACTCAATCCCATTGGTGAAAAGTTCAGCCCCAATTAAGATAATAATCAGTCCTCCCAATAACTGCCACAACATAACTATCCCCTCCTATCAACTTTATTATTAACAAAAATAGACCCTGCCTTTCCTTCTCAGGAAAGACAGGGTCTTGCTTGGCTCCATCAGCCAACAGAGCCGGGCCTAAACGGCCGGAATGACGACTCTGTTCACCGGGCAATTTGCCCGACAGCTACTCCCCCTGTGTATATGCTAAGTATAGTTTAGCAAGGGAAGGTTCATTTGTCAACCTTTCTTAGCCTAACCCGGCATTCCTTGAGAATAGCCTGACCGCTGCCTGCTTCTGCCGTACCGGCCAACAAACGATTTACGGCTGCCCCCCGCCCTTTAGCCCGACTGCCCAGGGCCCAGTGGCCAAAACCATGGGCCAGGCCTACCACCCGGGGATGGATACCTTCTGTAAGGAAAACCCCGCTCTCAATCCAGCCATACTCTGATTCTACCCGTACCCGGTCCTCCGGGCCAATACCCAGAGCTGCTGCTGTCTCGGGATGAATCCAGAGGGGGTTTTCCCCATAGGCTTGTAACAGAGCCGGATTGTTCTGGCTGCGGGTATGGGTATGCTGATACACTTTCCAGTTAACCATATAAAAGGGATAATCCTGATTGGGCAAAGTCCCTGGCGGCTGCCAGTCACAGCCCAGCTGGATGCGGCCGCTTTCAGTAGGAAAGGGCCGTTCCCGCCATTTCTCATAACGGGTCGGTCCCCGGTTGAATACCGCTCCCGGCAGGCTGGCCAGTTCCGACAAGGAAAGTCCACAGGCCTGTTTCACCTGCCAGTCCAGGTACTGCTGGTAAGAAAGGTCAAATCCGGATAAGCTCAATTTCCGGGCCAGTTCCAGAATCCATTCATATTCCGGCCAGATGCCGGACCGCGGCTCCACCACCGGCTGGCGCAAACTGAGGGAAGGAAAAGCCGTCCAGTTTACTGTCAGGTCATAACGTTCATAAAAATGAGTACCTGGCAGGACCAGATCAGCCAGCAGGGCCGTTTCAGACAGATAGACATCGCAAACAGCCAGAAAATCCAGGCGACGCAGGGCTGCTTCGCTTTTCTCCACATTGGGCAGGGATAGCATCAGATTCTGAAAAACCACCACTGCCGCCCGCGGCTGATAGGGCTGTCCGCTGAGAATGGCTTCCCGGGCTGCCACATAACTGCCGGACTTGTGGGCAAAGGGATAGGCTGCTCCTCGCCCATCGACAGCAGGACTGGCAATCTGCGGCCAGTTCGGTTGCGGAGGACGCCCCGTCAGTTTAAACCTTTCCGGCCAGAGCAATCCACCGGGGCGATCAATGGTTCCCAGCAGGGCATTGAGACAGGCCACCGCCCGGGTAGTTTCCATACCGTTACTGTAATGGCTGACACCACACCAGGCATCCACCACTACCCTGGGTGCATATTCGGCCAGCAGAGCAGCCAGTTCCTCAATTTTCCTTTCCTCCAGGCCGGTCAGTTCGGCAGCCCAGGCCGGGGTTTTGTCCTGCAGATAGACGGCGAATTCATCCCAGCCACTGGTGTATTGCTGGACAAAATCCCGCTGATATTTGCCATCCCGCCAGAGGATATGGCAAAGAGCCAGCACCAGGGCCCCATCGGTTCCCGGTCGCACTGGCAGCCAGTGACCGCGGCTGGCGGTTTTGCTCCTGACCGGGTCAGCCACAAACAGCCGGGCCCCCTGGTCCAGAGCCTGCTCCAGAGCTGCCGGCAAGTACATCCATTTCACTGCCTCCAGGGGGTTCCAGCCCAGCAGCAGAATGACCCGGGCCTGAGACAAATGGGCCAGCGGACGCTCTATGCCCAGAACCCGCAGAAATCCGGCCCGCCGACCGGCATCGCAGATATTGGTGTGGTTGAGGAAATTGGGAGTGCCATAGGCCCGGCAAAACTCCTCCTGAATGTGAATAAAGGAATGATCTTCACAAAACCAGAGCAGACTTTCCGGCCCATGTTCCCGCCGCAACTGCTCCAGCCGTTCCGCCAGTAGTGCGAGGGCCTCTTCCCAGCTGATGGTCTGCCACTGCCCGCTGCCCCGTGGCCCTTTGCGCAGAAGGGGCCGGGTAAGGCGTTCCGGATCCGCCCACTGCCGGGGAGCATGCACTCCTTTCAAGCAGACCCGCCCACCGCGCTGTTTTTGCTCCTGAAACTCCTCCCAGGTCAGGGCCACTCCGATCGGGTTTTCGGAATTGGGCTTGATTTTGACTACCTCCCCATCCCTGATGCCGGCCAGAATACCGGTCTGGCCGCCACAGCCATTGCAACAGGTAGGGATCCAGGTTAGTTCATCATCTTTGACCGCTTTCATGTTCTTTTACTCCTTTGGCTGACACCGGCTGGCAGGCCGGGGAGGTAGTGGTTCCCCGGTGACAAGCAGGCCCTGGATTTCTGCCGTCAGTGCCTGCACAGCCTCAGACTGCAAACGGTAATAACTCCAGCGCCCCTCTTTGCGATCCGTCACCAGTCCGGCCTGTCTCAGGATTTTCAGATGATGGGAGGCTGTTGGCTGACTCATCTCCAGATAATCCATGATTTCACAGACACACAGCTCTCCCCGGGCCAGCAGCCGGATAATCTGCAGCCGATTCTCATCCGCCAGGGCCCGCAGTTTTTCCGCCAGTTCTTTCATGGTTAGCCTCCTGTCAGATGCTGCTATCCTTTAAGCCATAATACTTTCTACCCCAGGCCAGAGCTACATTAACTAGAGCGATCATCACCGGCACCTCAATCAGGGGACCGATAACCGCTGTAAAGGCCTCTTTGGACTCAATCCCGAAGACAGCTACCGCCACCGCGATCGCCAGCTCGAAGTTGTTGCTGGCTGCGGTAAAGGACAGACTCACTGTCTTGCCATAATCAACTCCCGCCTGGCGGCTGAGGAAGAAGGAAACCGCAAACATAACCACAAAGTAAATCAAGAGGGGAACTGCAATGCGTAACACATCCAGAGGCAGTTCAATTATATATTTCCCCTTGTAAGTAAACATTACCACAATTGTAAAGAGCAAAGCAATTAACGCCAGGGGACTGATTTTGGGCACAAACTTTTTCATATACCATTCGGTACCTTTAGCCGGTTCCAGCAGGGTTCTGGTCAAAAACCCGGCCGCAAAGGGAATCCCCAGATAAATGGCTACCGATTTGGCTACCTCAGCCATGGAAATATGCACTTCATAGCCTTTAAGCCCAATCCAGGTGGGCAAGACGGTAATAAAAATATAGGCATAAACAGAATAGAACAGGACCTGGAAGATGGAGTTAAAGGCCACCAGAGCTGCCGCATATTCCGTATCCCCTTTGGCCAGGCTGTTCCAGACAATCACCATGGCGATACAGCGAGCCAGGCCGATGAGAATCAAGCCTACCATAAATGAAGGATAATCCCGCAAAAAGGCTACTGCCAGGATGAACATAAGCACCGGGCCAATCACCCAGTTCTGCAGCAAGGAAAGGGATAAGGCCTTACCATCCCGGAACACTTTACCCAGCTCCCGGTAATTTACTTTAGCCAGGGGCGGATACATCATCACAATCAAACCGATAGCGATAGGGATGGATGTGGTACCGACCGAGAGACTATCCAACCACTGCGCCAGTCCGGGAAAGGCCCAGCCCAGCCCTACTCCAAGCGCCATGGCCAGGAAAATCCAGAGAGTGAGGAAACGATCGAGGAGCGATAAACCCGATTTGGCACTCATGTTTAATAAGGCCTCCTTTATTTATATATTTAGATATGTTGATATGTTAATTATATTATATGTCAGGGGTGGGAAAAAAACAAGAGGACCTATCAGCGGTCCTCTTGTTGCTTAGTTAATTAAACGAATCATTTGAACTAAATTATCCAGTGGATCCTTCCGAAAAATCTTGAATCCATTTCGTGAATAAAAATCAATTAGCTTGGGCTTGTCCTGGCATTCTAAAAAAACAATCCGCCCACCTACTATTTCCTGTGCTCTTGAGATAACCGCGAGGGCATATTTCATTAACTTATCTCCGTTTATATCATCTTTATATAGATCATTTTTTCCCAGTTGACCAATTAAAAATGCAGGTATTTCAGTAATTAATCCGTCTCCTTTTCTTGAATAAAGCCCATCGAGTCTGCGAATCTGGGATACGCTGGTGCCTTCAGGTATTTTGAGCGACTGTAATGCCAGGGCAAAATATCCCAGGAGCTTAAATTCTCCTTCTAATAATGCCTCCTCATCAAAAACAAGGTATGTTCGGCTTTTTGCTTTTTTCTCATAAATAATTGCTTTCTCTTTAATAAAATTTTCAATATCACGATCTTTTGCGCATTTAAAAATAGAGATGACTTCCGATACTTTCTTTTCGGAAGCCATCCCTAAGAATTTTTCGAGAGGGATAAGCAACGTCTTAATATTTCTTCACCCCTTGCTATCTCCTCAGCAGAAGCCAGCTTCTTATTGACAGGTTTCACATCTTCAGACAAAAGTACATCAATCAGTTTTTCAATTGCTTCTGGTTCTCTGATAATAATATTCTTATCAAAAGATACAGTTGCCATAAAATCCACCTTCTATACTGAACACGTCCTTTGCTATTATTATATGCTTTATCCTTATAGAAGTCAAAAAAATTTACAAACTTACACAAAAAAACACCCGCATAATGCGGGCGTATAAAAGGTGGGGTGAAAAGTCATGTGATAAATCACACATATATATTATCATAAATTGTAATTAATGGCAACTATTTTTCCGTAAAAGCCAGCAGCGCTTCCCTGACGATTTTGGCCCCCAGCAGGGCGGTGCGTTCACTCTGGTCATACTGAGGCGCGATTTCCACCAGGTCAAATCCTACTACCTGCAATTCCTTGAGGGCGATAATGGCAGCCAGCATTTCCGCTGCCGATATGCCCCCCGGTTCAGCCGTGCCGGTTCCCGGCGCAAAAGCAGGATCAACCACATCGATATCCAGGGTCACATAGATAGACCGGTTTTGCAGCTGCGGTATCACCTTCTGCAGTGGTTCTAACACCTGGAAAGGATAAAAATTGGTTTTGGCCCGACCATAGGCAAATTCCTCCCGGGTACCACTGCGAATCCCGAACTGGTAGACATTCTGTGGCCCAATCAGTTCTGCAACTTTGCGCATCACCGTGGCGTGGGAATGGGGATTGCCCAGATAATCTTCCCGCAAATCGGCATGGGCATCAAAATGGATAACCGCCAGGTCCGGATAACGGCGGGCATATTCCTTGATAATGGGATAGCTGACCAGATGTTCGCCTCCGATGAAGAGAGGAAACTTGCCAGCAGTTAGCACTTCAGCAGTGACCTGTTCAATGATCTTAAGACTTTCCTCCACCTGTCCAAAAGGCAGGGCCATATCCCCGGCATCATAATAGCTGAGGTCAGCCAGGTCCCGATCCTGGTAAGGGCTGTATTCCTCGATTCCCCAGGATACCCCTCTTACCACTGCCGCCCCCAGCCGGGTACCAGGACGAAAAGAAGTGGTAAAGTCCATGGGAATGCCGATAATTACCGATTTGGCCTCGGCCCAGTCCCGGGTGGAACCCATGAAATCACTGATGCGTTCAACCTGTTTTAACATCCTGGCCACCTACTTCAGCAGCTCGGCGACAAAATTGGGCAGAGCAAAAGCTCCCTTGTGCACAGCCGCATTGTAGTATTTGGTAGGATATTGAGCGATATCCTCTTCTTTAACCGCGAGAGGATCATATTTTTTGCTGCCCATAGTAAAGGACCAGAGACCACTGGGGTAAGTGGGAATAGAAGCCAGATAAAGCCGGGTGATAGGGAAAATAGCGGATATGTCCTTGAAAACCCGGCTGATCAGATCAGCATTAAAAAAAGGAGATTCAGTCTGGGCCACCATGATACCATCTTCCTTCAGGGCCCGGTAAATGGAACGGTAGAAATCAGCGGCAAACAAACCAACAGCCGGTCCTACCGGTTCAGTAGAGTCCACCAGGATAATATCATAGTGGTTCTCATGTTCAGCGATATGCTTGATACCATCTTCCACCCGCACATCCACTTTCGGATCATCCAGGGCACAGGCGATTTCCGGCAGATATTTTTTGGAAGCCTCAATTACCTTGCCATCGATTTCCACCAGGGTAGCTTTCTGCACTCCGGGGTGTTTGATGATTTCCCGAATCGCTCCCCCATCACCGCCACCGATGACCATGACATTAGCGGGGTTTGGATGGGTATTCAGGGCTACATGGGAGATCATTTCATGGTAAACGAATTCATCCTTGATGGTAGTCTGGACCATGCCATCCAAAACCAGCATGCGGCCAAATTGCAGGGTATCGATCACCGCCAGATCCTGAAACTCAGTCTTTTCTGTATGCAAGGTCTGAGTGATTTTACAGGTAATACCAACATTTTCCGTCTGTTTTTCGGTGTACCATAATTCCATTTTTGCTCTGACGCCTCCTTGGTTAAATATAAGACATGAATATTATACCAAAGGAGGCTAAAAAATAAAGCAAAATTATTCAATTACCGGACCTTTTTTTTCTTTCGGTACCCCGAAGACCATTATTTCGGCCCGCAACTCTGCCGGTTGCAGATGAAGAAAGCCAATAGTGGACAAATAGCGGTTGCGATGGCCCATGCCCGGAGAAAAGAGCAGTACTGTCCGCTTTTC
Source organism: Carboxydocella sporoproducens DSM 16521 (assembly GCF_900167165.1). Taxonomy (NCBI): domain Bacteria; kingdom Bacillati; phylum Bacillota; class Clostridia; order Eubacteriales; family Clostridiales Family XVI. Incertae Sedis; genus Carboxydocella; species Carboxydocella thermautotrophica. The sequence continues at coordinate 82,184 of NZ_FUXM01000001.1, forward strand.
CTTTCTTCCCATGGGACTGGAAGGACGGAATACCACCTTGCAGGAATCCAGAATGGGCCGGTGACTATGGCCGAAAACGATCATGTCCAGAGGTTCTTCTTCCAGAAAAGGTTCCACTGCCAGCTGGTATAGATATTCCAGCTGCTGGCTCTTGTTCATGTGTACCCCCCAGAATTCATCCCCATGAATTAGCCCAAAACGGTAACCCGCCACTTCCACGATTTTTCGCCGTGGCAGGTCCAGGCCAAAGCGCTGGCAATCATGGTTGCCAGCTACTGCTTCCACCGGGGCGATGCGGGCCAGTTCCTCCAGGGTCTCCGGTTGTACTATGTCACCGGCATGAAAAATCATATCCACCCCCTGAATGGCAGTCAGTATACGTTCATTCAGTTTTTCCCGCCGGTCGCCCACATGGGTATCAGCCAGGACGGCGATTTTCACTGTCTGCTCCCTCCTTACCCAATCCATTTAGCCAGGGAATATATTCTTCCGTCAGGGGGACCTGGGGCAGCTGCTGGAGCAGAGCCTCCTTGTCCTCATGTCCCGCTACCAGGTCCAGCAATTTCCCGGCCCACTGACATTTATCCCTGGCACTTAGCTGGTCCAGCTGACGATAGTAGGCTTTGGCCAGCCGCCATTCCTTTTCCGGGAAAGTCAACAAGGCCGTCAACACTTCCACTTCCTCCCGGGTCATTTTTCTTTCCCGGTGATAACTTCTCAACATGGCAAAGGCCAGAGGCTGGGACCAGTAGTTGCGGCGCAGACTGCGGCGCAGTAGACGCCAGAGATCAACCACCGGCAAATCAACCGCCAGGGAATCAAAATCAATCAACCAGCCCTCAGTTTGACCTCCATTCAAGCGCAGGAGAAAATTGCGCATCGCTGTATCCCCATGGCAGAGAGGGGCCAGACCTTCCCGCTGATAACTTTCCACCAGCTGCTGGTAAAGGGAGTGCCGTACAGCCTCAACCGCCTCCCGGGCCATTTCCAGTAACCATTTTTGCCGGGATAACAGAATGATGCTAAACAGATCCCGGTTTCCCTCCTGCCGGGCCAGTTCCAGGGATTGCACCAGTTCCTCCTTTTTTTTCTCCAGTTTCCTGGGCCACTGCCCCAGCTTATCCTTGCCCTGGCCTACCCGGGCAGCAGGGAACTGGCAGGCCACCCGGTGGAACTGGCCCAGAACGCGACTCACCGCCAGCAGATCTCGTTGCCGGTAATAGCTGGGTTCCTCTCCATTGACCCAGGTAGTCAGCAGACAGGCCTTCTCTTGCGGTTGTACCAGCCATTGCCCCGTCCGAGTAGGCACCAGCCGGGCAAAACGGTTAAATCCAGCTGCCAGCAAATATTCCTGGGCCTCTACCAGCAGTTTCAATCGTTCCGGATTGCTACGACTAAACTTGCAGGCAAAAATCCCTTCCTCTGCCTCCACCCGCCAGGCTGACCGTACCGGAGTCAGTTTTTTGACCGTCAAACCCCACTCCTCTTTCAATAGTTTTTCCAGCTGCATCAGGCCACTCCTCCCCCGCGATAACTGCGCAAACCAAAGTAACGGCCAAACTCTGCCAGGAAATAATGCTTTTCCCCCCGCTGGCGCAAGAGATCTTCCATTCGGAGCAGAAAATCATTCTGGCTCCAATCCCGTTTTTCCCGGTAGTAACGGTTGACCAGCCGCCAGTAACGCTGGGGAAAAAGCAGAAATGCCTGCAATACCTCGATTTCCTCCCGGTTCAGGCTGCGGGCCTGGTTGTAGGCGGCCAGAATCAGACGGGCCTGGTTAAATTTCCAGTGATACCGTCGCATGCTTCGATCCAGCAAACGGGCCACATCGGCAATATGCAGGTCATAACGGGCATAATCAAAATCAATCAACCAGCCTCTCCCCTCTGCATCGATCAGGAAGTTGCGAGCGGCCACATCCCGGTGAATAAAAGTCCTTTCCCGGGCCGACCAGCTGGCCAGGCTGCGATAGGCACTGCCCTGCAGCATGGTAATGGCCTGCTCCCCCTGCCGCAGGTAATCATTGACAGAATTCAGGAAAAGGCGGTCAAAGGGGGTAAGTAAATCGCGTTTTCGTACCAGGTCGCGAAATTCCTGCAGTTCCTGCCAGCGTTTCTCCCAAACCCGGGGCCAGCGCTGCCACATGGCTTTTCCGCCCCCATCTCCGCTGGGCTTGAGCTGGCTGGCTTTCTGGTGAAACTCACCCAGCACCCGGGCCGCTGCCGTCAGATGGCTCTCCTTGCTGAACCGGCATTTTTTGCCTTCCACCCAGCCAGTAGCGATAAAGGTCAAGGAGCCGATTTGAACATAAGGCTGCCCGGCCAGGGTGTAGAGAGGCGGAGCCAGCCGCTCAAACCCCCGGCGAAACAGCCAGTCCTGCAAGAACCAGAGGAACTGGATGCGCTCCGGTTTCATGTCGGTAATTTTCAGAGCCAGGGCACCGCTGGCATAATCCACCCGGTACACATCCTCCTGCAACCTGGTCACCAGCACCGGTTCCACCCCATAGGCCTGGCAGGCCAGCCGCAGCGCTCGTCCCGTTTCCACAGCCATAATACTGCCTCCCTCCCGGTCATACAGCATCATATGCCGGAAAAGGAAAAAAGGTGTAGGCCCTTGCCTACACCTTAGCGGGCAAAAAGATCTGAAATTCGGTACCTTTGCCCTCTTCGCTCTCCACCTTGATACTACCTCCATGGGCCTCCACAATGGAACGGGCAATAGCCAGTCCCAGGCCTGTTCCGCCCCGCCCCCGGGTGCGGGCCTTGTCCACTTTGTAGAACCGCTCAAAAATATAGGGGATATCCGCTGCAGGAATGCCATAACCACTATCCCTGACCTTGATTTTCCAGCCATCTGCTTCCGGCTCAGCCAGCAGGGTCACCTGTCCCCCGGCCGGCGTATGACGCAGAGCATTATCCGTCAGGTTGATCAGCACCCTGGTCAGCGCATCATAATCTCCGGTCAGCGGAGGCCCTGGCTGCGCCTCCACTTCCAGACTAATCCCCTGTTCCTGGGCCCAGGGGCGAAACTTCTGGGCCACCCCGGCCAGCAATTCTTCTACCTGTATAGGCTCCATGCGCAGGGGAGCCTGTCCCGCCTGATAGCGGGCCAGATCCAGCAGTTCATTGACCAGACCTTGCATCCGTCTGGTTTCGTCCATAATCACTGCCAGTAATTCCTCCCGGGCTGCCTCATCTGCTGCTAGCCCTTCCTGCAAGGCCTCAGTGTAACCCTGAATCAAAAACAGCGGGGTGCGCAGTTCATGGGACACATTGGCAATAAAATCCCGGCGCATTTTTTCCAGCCCCTCCTGAGCCTGCCGGGAACGTTCCAGTTCTTCCCCCAGCTTGTTCAGAGTCTGACCCAGCCGCCCGATTTCATCCTGGGAACTGATTTCCACCCGGCGACTGAAATCTCCTTTAATCATGGCAATGGCCACTTCAGTAATAGCCAGCACCGGAGTAGTAATCTTGCGGCTCATCAACAGCCCCAGAACGGTGATTAAAGCCACCGCCCCCATGGCAGTAGCGCTTAACAGCAGCCGTACCTGCAAGATGGTTTCTGTTATAGGCGCAACCGGTACATAAGCAAACACCCCAACCCGCTGCAAACTGGTATTACGGCCGCCCCGCCAGGGCCCCATGCCGGGCATGACACTAACCGGCAACTCCACCGGCACCAGGACCATCAACAGAGTCTGCCGTTGACCGGGGATATTGCCCTGTTTAATCAATATCCGTCCAGCGTCCAGGGCCTCCAGTTCTTCCTGGCTCAGGCGCGCTCCCCGGGAGAAATGTTCCGGGTTGGAACATCCCATTACCACACCATGAGAGTTGGTAATACCAATGGTCGAGCCATCTTCTTTACTGAGGATTTCCGCATAGGTATAGGCTTTGGCCCAGTCCCCTTCCTCAGCCAGTACCTTGCCAACCTGCAGGCTGCGATTGATTAAATCCCGGGCCTGCCAGTTAAAATAGAACTGTTCGAACATGGAACTCAGAACCAGGCCCAGGATAATCATTACTCCGACAAACAACAATACCATGGAAAGCCAGAGCTTGACAACGATACTTTCTCTCAGTTGCTTGAGCCAGGTCATTTCTTCACCTCAAACTTATAGCCCACACCCCAAACGGTGACCACATAGCCTGCTACTTCAGTGCTGATTTTCCCCAGTTTCTCCCGTACCCGTTTGACATGGGTATCCACGGTACGCAAATCGCCAAAATAATCATAGCCCCAGACTTTTTCCAGCAGCTGCTCCCGGGTAAATACCCGCCCCTGATGCCGGGCCAGGAAATGGAGCAAATCATACTCCAGGGGCGTCAGGGCAACCTCCTGCTGATCCACCAGGATTTTCCGGCTCTCCGGCAAAATGGTAAGGCCAGGAAAACTCAGCCCTTTTTTTTCGCCCTCCACTGGACTTGAGCCCAGGCTGCGCCGCAAAAGGGCTTTTATGCGCAGCACCAGTTCCTTGGGGCTGAAGGGTTTGACTACGTAATCATCAGCTCCCAGTTCAAAACCATGAATCCTTTCCTCTTCTTCCCCCCGGGCCGTCAACATGATAATCGGAACCTGGGATTGGCTGCGAATCTGCTGACAGGCCTCCCAGCCGTCCATGACCGGCATCATCAGATCCAGTACCACCAGGTCCACCCGTTCCTTTCGCACCAGCTCCACTGCCTGCTGGCCGTTTTCCCCCTCCAGGACTTCCAGTCCTTCTTTTTCCAAAAACAACCTCAACATCCTTCTGATCCGCTCTTCATCATCTACCACCAGTACTCTCGCCATCATTTATCCCCCATTATCTTTTTTATTCCAGTATACCATATTTTTTTGTCCATTCTGTGAAATTGTAATCAGCCTGGCATTGCGCCGGATTACCCCGGCCCCGCGCCAGCCCGCCGCTGTTTTGCCCCAGCTCTCCTTGAATTGCCGGTTACTTAAACTCAATACCTCATCCACATCTATCCAGCCCCAGTCCCCCATTTTCTTTACCTGCTCCCGGTTATAGGGACAGACTTTCTGGCAATCATCACAACCGTACAGTCGGGGCGGCAGCAACCTTGCCTCTGCTTCAGTTATGTCCCCTCGCCGCTGACTGACCGCTGAAAGGCAGCGGCTCACCACCAGCCCCTGTTCAGTCAAGGCGCCACCAGGGCATGCTTCCAAACAGCGCCGACACTGTCCACAACGGCTGCCGGGTTTTTTTTCTATTTCGTTCTTCCCTCCATCTGCTGGGAAGGGCAATAAAGCTACCCCCAGGTTAACAAAAGAGCCGGCTTGCCAGTGGTAAAACAGGGTATTGCGGCCAATCCAGCCCAGGCCGGCTTTTACTGCCAGTTCCTTTTCCGGCCAGGGCCCGCTGTCTACCTGGATTTGTCCTGTTAACCCCATTCGCTGTAAAACTCGTTCCAGCATTTCCCGCATAACCCGGTGATAATCCTGACCCCAGGCCACCCGGGCCACATAGCCCTGGCACCTTCCCTCCTGTCGACGTTGCCATCCCTGCTCAGGCATGGCCCTTGCTACTACCAGGGCGGTCTGGCCCTGCCATGAAGTAAAACCAGCAGCCAGAAAACCAGCAGCCAGCGCTGCCTGCCTGATCTGTTCCAGTTTAATCCCCCCTGTGTCGCTTTATTCATTTTCTACTATTATAACATAAAAAGAGGAGCGAAAAATCGCTCCTCCCATTGGTCTTAGTATCTGCCGAATTGCTGCTGGCCATAACCACCGGCTTGCATCTGGTAATCGGGGTTGGTCTGGGTCCAGTCGTTCATCACCTGTTGCCGCATATTGCTCAGATTGGATTGCAGCACATTCTGGGCCTGAGCCAGAGATGGGGTCAGGGTTACACCCCCGCCAAAGCCACCCATCTGCTGCTGGCCAAACTGTTGCTGACCAATGGCTTGCTGGCCAAATTGGCCCATTTGCTGTTGACCCATGGGCTGTTGGCCAAATTGCTGACCAATTCGACTGATGGTGACACCACCGCCCATAACCTGACTGATGGCACTCTGAATTTGCTGGGGCTGAGCCGGTTGAACCTGATACCAGCCCCGCTGATTCATGGTATTCCAGAGATCGGACTGAATATTGTGTTCATCATTGAGTATGTTAAGTACCGACTGACGCAGGCTGGGATTGGCAGATTCATTGGCAAAATTGTCATAGGCAGAGGTAATGTACTTTTCCGTTACCAGCAAGTCCTGCAGAAGATCTTTATCTGTCATTTGGCCGAACATGGCTTTCACCTCCTTATTGTCCCAGGAATTGAATCAGGGTATTGTAGTGCTGTTGATGGCGCTGGGCTATTTGCTGACACATAGCCCGAATTTGGGGATCAGTAGTTTGAGCTGCATAGCTGTTGAACTTGGCAACCAGCAAGCGCTCATTATTGATCTGGTCCTGCAACAGTGTCAGCTCTTTTTGAGACAGTTGGCCAGGCATATACTTCACCTCCCCAGTAATTTTCCTTTTATAGTGTTATATTTCTAACGAAAAAAATTCATGGTATTTCATGCCAATTATTATTGACATATGTTCATAATCGTGTTATGTTGAAAATAAGGAGGTGATGGAATGGTCCGACCTACCCGGTGTCGACATATTAGAGCTTTGCCCTGGGCACGCTATTATAAACCGGCAGGTGTTCCTGCTAGCCATTTGCATGATATTGAACTCACCTTTGAAGAATTGGAAGCTATTCGCCTTAAAGATTATCTGGATCTGGAACAGGCGGAATGTGCCCAGACCATGGGGGTGAGTCGCCCTACTTTTCACCGCCTGCTCAAACAGGCCCGGCAAAAAATCGCCCATGCCCTGCTCATGGGCCATGGCATACTCATTCACGGAGGAGGCAGATATACGATGAAAATCGCTATACCCACTGAAAACGGTCAGGTTAATCCCCATTTCGGTCGTTCCCGGCAGTTTACCATAGTAACAGTGGAAGACAACCAGATTGTCAATAAAGCTCTGGTCGATACAGCCAGCTACCAGCATCAGCACGGCCGCCTGGCTGAACTGCTGCAATCAGAAGGGGTCAGCGTGGCCTTGGCCAGGGGTATCGGTCAGGGAGCTATGTCTCACTTGCAATCTGCCGGTATTAATGTCTATTGTGGAGCCAGTGGCACTGTTGAAGAAGCAGTTGCAGCCTTCCTTGCAGGCAAACTGACCAGTGGTACCCCTTCCTGCGGCTGCGGAGGCGGTCACAGTCATGGCCACCATCGTCATTCAGATTAAGAGGTGAAATTCAATGGATGCAAAAGAGATCCTGATTGCCGAACATAAACCTATCCTGCTGGTATTAAAGGCTATTCGCCAGCTTTGTTCTCAGATAGTGGAAGGGGCGGAGGTGGATACCGCCCTCTTCCGGCAGATTATTGAATTTGTCCGCAACTATGCCGATAAATATCATCACATGAAAGAAGAAGACCAGCTGTTTAACCGTATGGAAGGAGAAATGGACCAGCGGTTGAAGGATGGTCCCGTGCTGGGCATGCTGGTGGAACATGATCTGGGGCGGCGGTTTATCAGCAAACTGGCGGAAGCTCTCAACCGCTGGGATCAGGGCGATAAGAGTGCCAAACTGGATGTGATTGCCAATGCCATCGGCTATGAGCAGTTGTTGCAGGAACACATCCATAAGGAAGACAATGTCATCTATCCTCTGGCCTGGCGTCAACTGGCCCCGGAAACAAAAGAAAGCCTCAATCGGCTGTTTGCCGAAATTGAGGCTGATCCTGAAAATGCTGCGATCCGGGATAAGTATGTTAATTTTGCCCGGGAACTGGCGGATAGGCTGGGTATTGAATCAATTTAACAAACGTAAACCCCTCCGGAATAGAAAATTCTTCCAGAGGGGCTTTTTTCATTTATCTACCCACTTCACCGGCGAAGTGGCAGGCTACCATGTGACCGCCGCCCATATCTCTTAACTCCGGCTCCTGTTCAGCACAGATAGGCTTGGCATAACGGCAGCGGGTGCGGAAATGGCACCCACTGGGGGGATTGATGGGACTGGGCACATCCCCCTGCAGGATTATGCGCTGCCGGGAAGCCTCCACTTCCGGATCGGGAATGGGAATAGCTGACAGCAAGGCCTGGGTATAGAGCGGCCGGTCATACAGTTCAAAGGACTCAGCCAGCTCCACCATCTTGCCCAGATACATCACCGCTACCCGGTCACTGATGTATTTAACCATAGCCAGGTCATGGGCTATAAAGAGATAGGTCAGGCCCATTTTTTCCTGCAAATCCTTGAGCAGGTTAACCACCTGCGCCTGAATGGACACATCCAGGGCGGAGATGGGCTCATCGCAGATAATGAACTGGGGCTCTACTGCCAGGGCTCGAGCGATACCCACCCGCTGCCGCTGACCCCCGGAAAATTCATGGGGGAAGCGGTTAGCATGCTCGGCATTGAGGCCAACCAGACGCAAGAGCTCGATAATCCGTTCCTGGCGGGCCTTGCCCTTGGCCAGACCGTGGATATCCAGCGCCTCCCCGATGATATCCCCTACCGTCATACGGGGGTTCAGGGAAGCATAGGGGTCCTGGAAGATCATCTGCATGCCCCGCCGCAATTGCAGCAACTCTTTCCCCTTCAGATCATAGATATTGCGGCCATTGAATAGAACCTGACCGGCTGTGGGCTCATAGAGCCGGATGATGGTCCTACCGGCAGTGGACTTACCGCAACCTGACTCCCCTACCAGACCGACAGTTTCTCCCTTATGAATGGTCAGATTGAGGTTGTTGACCGCTTTCAGGACCTGGCCGTGGCCTACCTCGAAAAACTTTTTCAATCCTTTAACTTCTACCAGTGGTTGTTTGGCCACTTAGCCCACCTCCTTTACCTGCAGGCGTTCCGGTTTAGGCGCCTGAGGATGTTGCAACCAGCATGCTACCTGATGGCCGTTCCCCAGGTCTGTTACCGGTGGTTCCTGCTCCAAACAGACTTTCATGCAATATTCGCAACGGGCAGCAAAACCGCAGCCTTTAGGTGGATTGAGCAAATCCGGTGGTGTACCGTAAATGGGGCTGAGAGGCTCTTTTTTGCGGGCATCCAGCCGCGGTACAGAACGCAGCAACCCCCAGGTATAAGGATGCTGAGGTTTGTGGAAAATATCACGGGCAGTACCCACTTCCACTACCTTACCGGCATACATAACGATGACCCTTTCGCAGAGATCTGCCACTACCCCCAGATCATGAGTGATCAGGATAATGGAAGTATCCATATCCTTCTGCAAATCCCGCATTAAATCGATAATCTGGGCCTGGATGGTCACATCCAGGGCAGTAGTAGGCTCGTCAGCAATCAGCAGTTTGGGATTGCAGGCCAGGGCGATGGCAATCATAACCCGTTGCCGCATACCTCCGGAAAATTCATGCGGATATTGGTCCACCCGTTTTTCCGGGCTGGGAATGCCCACCTTCCCCAGCATCTCAATTGCTTTAGCCCGGGCCTGCTCCTTGCTCAAACCCTGGTGTTTGATCAAACCTTCGGCAATTTGCCGACCGATGGTCATGGTGGGGTTCAAGGAGGTCATGGGGTCCTGGAAGATCATACCGATCTCATTGCCCCGGATTTTTTCCATTTCCTGTTCGGTGGCATTAACCAGGTCCTTGCCCTGGAAAAGAATCTGACCACCTACAATTTTCCCGGGGGGCCAGGGAATCAGCCGCATAATGGACTGAGAGGTTACTGACTTACCACAACCGGACTCCCCTACGATCCCCACTGCTTCTCCTTTATTAACATGAAAACTGACACCGCGGACAGCCTGTACTTCACCAGCATAGGTGAAGAAAGACACCCGCAGGTCTTTGACCTCTAAGAGTTTTTCCTGTTGCAATCCCAGCACCTCCTATTTGCGCATACGGGGATCGAGGGCATCGCGCAGCCCGTCACCCAGGAAGTTAAAGGCTAAGATGGTAATGGTGATAAACATCGCGGGGAAGAAGATCTGCCAGGGATAGGAGTAAATCCCCTTGATGCCGTCACTGGCCAGCACACCCCAGGATGCCATAGGCGCAGAAACCCCCAGACCCAGGAAGCTGAGCCAGGCTTCGGTGAAAATTGCTTCCGGAATAGCCAGAGTCATTTGAATGATAATCGGACCCATGGCGTTGGGAATCAGATGGCGGAACAGGATACGCCAGGAACTGGCCCCCAGAGTGCGGGCTGCCAGCACATATTCCTGTTCTTTCAAGGCCAGCACCTGTCCCCGTACAATCCGGGCCATCCCCATCCAGTAAACCGCTCCCAGGGCAATCAAGATGGTTTTCAGGCCGGGAGTCATGATCACCATCAACAAAATCACGTAGAGCAGGAAAGGTACAGACCAGAAGATTTCCACAATCCGCATCATGATTTCATCCACTTTCCCGCCCAGGTAGCCGGAAATGCCACCATAGATAACACCGATGATAAAGGTAATCAAACTGGTGGCAATCCCAATGAACAAGGAGATGCGGGCACCGTACATCACCCGGGTGAAGAGATCCCGGCCCAGGTCATCGGTGCCGAACCAGTGCGCAGCTGAAGGGGGCAGGTTGGTTGCGTTCAGGTTCTGATCTGAATAAGTATACCCGCTGATATAGGGGCCAAAAATAGCCAGAATGATCATAATCCCGATAATCCACAGACCGGTTACTGCCAGCTTGTTTTTCTTCAGACGCCGCCAGGCATCCTGCCAGAAGGTGGTACTGGGTCGGGTGATGGCTTCTGCCGCCCCCTTTTCTACTTCCACCCGTTGAAACATCTCTTTGGACAGCTCCACCGTGATCACCCTTTCTTCTCCACAAGTTTTATGCGCGGATCAACAGCCGCATAGGCCAGGTCTACCAGCAGGTTCATCAAAACCAGGAAAATACTGTAGAAGATAGTCAGACCCATGATCACGGTATAATCCCGGTTGCTGATGCTGGTGACAAAATAGCGGCCCAGACCAGGAATAGCAAAAATATGCTCCACCACAAAGGAACCGGTGAAGATACCAGCCACCAGAGGGCCCAGATAGGTAATAATGGGCATTAAGGCATTGCGCAAAGCGTGCCGGTAGATAATTACCCGTTCAGACAACCCTTTGGCTTTAGCTGTCTTGATATAATCCTGTTGTAAGACCTCTAACATGCTGGAGCGCATAAATCTAGCAATAACCGCAGTCGGCATCCCGGATAGCGCCAGAGCGGGAAGCACCACATTCTCCCAGCTCCCCCACATCGCTGCCGGAAACCATTGCAGTTTGAGGGCAAACACGTACATCAGCAAGGTCGCCAGAATAAAACTGGGCACAGCAAATCCGATAGTGGACAAAATCATGGCCAGATAATCCTGCCACTTGTTATGTCGTAATGCAGCTATGATTCCGGAAATAATACCTACTATCAACGAAAAGGCAACAGCTACTGCCCCCAGGGTAGCGGAGACAGGGAAATAGGTTTTGATGATATCATTGACTGTAACCCCTTCTTCCTTGAAAGACGGGCCCAGGTTCCAGGTTACTACCCCTTTCAAGTAATCCAGGTACTGCTTGTACAGGGGATCATTAAGGTGATATTTTTCCTCCAGGTTCTTCTGAATAGCCGGCGGCAGTTTCTTATCCGCATCGAAAGGCCCGCCGGGAATGGCTTTCATCATAAAAAAGGTGAGGGTCACCACAAAAAAGAGGGCGGTCACCACCGAAATCGCACGCCTCACTAAAAATCTCAGCACCCCGAAAACACCTCCTGGCTGTACCATTATTTTACTAGTTCCCTAACAAGGTAAGAAGGTATATGCGGACTCCCTTAGCGGAGCCGCATATACCTCCCTGCCGTCCTCTAAAAGTAGCTTATTTCTCTGCTACCCAGGCCCACTTGAATTCGAAATAGGGACCAAAGCTGGGTACTACTACATCTTTCAGGTTATCTTTCATCAGATAGGGATGAGTATAGAAGTAGATAGGAGCAATGGGCATTTCATCCATGAGGATCTTTTCCGCTTCATGCATGTATTCCATGCGCTTGGCATTGTCAGACTCCAGGTTAGCCTTTTTGATCAGCTCATCATACCTGGCGTTGCTCCAGCCAGTATTGTTGTTACCGCCATTGGTGACAAACATATCCATGAAGGTCATGGGATCCAGATAGTCAGCACCCCAACCGGCACGGGAAATGTCATAATCCAGATTAGACTGGGACTTGAGGTAGACTTTCCACTCCTGGTTCACCAGTTTCACATTGATACCCAGGTTCTTTTTCCACATTTCCTGAATGGCCAGAGCTATCTTCTGATGGTTTTCATTGGTGTTATAGAGAATGGTGATCTCCGGGAAACCCTTGCCATCGGGATAACCAGCTTCAGCCAGCAGCTTCCTGGCTTCTTCTGCGTCGAAGGTCTTGATCAGGGAACCGCCTACTTTGCGGAAATCCTTATCCGGGGTTGCATCGGGGAAACCAACGGGAACAAAGGCATCAGCCGGAGTCTGTCCAGCCTTGGTTACATTCTTGACAATAGCTTCCCGGTCAATGGCCAGGGCCAGAGCTTTCCGCACCTTGGGATTATCCAGAGGTTTCCGGGTTACATTGAAACGATAGAAATAAGTGGTCAACTGGGGTCCGATTTTCAAAGAACCGTCTTTCTTCAGGTTTTCGATTTCCTGAGTGGGCGGATTGTTCCCAATATCGATCTGACCGGTCTTGAACATGGTCAGTTCAGTATCAGCAGATTCAACCATAGTGAAGACAACCTGATTCAGCTTCACAGTATTAGCATCCCAGTAGCCGGGGTTCTTTTCCACCACAATCTGCTGCTTAGGTGTCCATTCTTTCATCTTGAAGGGTCCGTTGGTAATCATGGTTTCCGGCTTTTTGAACCAGGCTTCGGGATTGGCCTCAACGGCTTTCTTGTTCACCGGATAGAGGGTGGAGAAAGCAGTCAGACCCAGGAACTGGGGAGCAGGAGCCTTAAGGGTTACTTCCAGGGTTTTATCATCGATGGCTTTGACCCCTACCTGAGCAGGGTCGGTGATTTTGCCGCTGTTGTACTCTTCCCCGTTTTTCAGGTAGTAGAGCTGATAAGCGTAGTCAGAAGCAGTCTTGGGATCCAGGGCCCGCAGCCAGGCGTATTCAAAATCTTTAGCAGTTACAGGGTCGCCATTGGACCACTTGGCATCCCGCAGATGGAAGGTGTATTTGGTACCATCTTCGGAAATCTCCCACTTTTCCGCCATACCAGGGGCAATTTTGCCATCCTTGTCATAGCGGGTCAAACCTTCAAACAGGGCATTTAGAACTGTCATTTCGGGAGCGCCGGTAGCTTTGGCGGGATCCAGAGTTTCCGGGTCAGCTCCCAGGTTGTACTTGATCACCTGTTCTTTGGCCATTTGTACTTCAGCCTGTTTGCCCCCTTCTTTGGTTTCAGTCTTGCCGGCACAACCAGCCAGACCGGCTCCCAGCACCAGGCTGAGAGAAAGAAGAGCGGCCAGTGCTTTTTTCCCAAATTTCATGCGCTAATCCTCCTTTAGATCAGTTTACCCTACACAAAATCAAAGGTGTCTTTGTAGACTTTGAGTTCAATCGACACATCCGCCCTGACAATTCCGGGAATCCTGGCCAGCTTCTGGTGGACAAATTCCAGGAGCCTTTCATTGTTCTCCACGTAAACCTGGATAATCAGGTCATAGGCCCCCGAGGAGACAGCGATAAAGCGAACCTCCTTGAAAGGTATCAGCTGCTGGGCTACCTCTTCGGTCATCCCTAACTGGGTAGTAAGGCCGATAATAGCCTGGGTATGTAACCCTACCCGGCCAGGATTGGCATGGACAACAATTTCTATAATCCCTTCCTCCACCATGCGGTTGACCCGGCTTCTCACCGTCCCTTCGCTCACTCCCAGGCGTTGCGCCATTTCTGTGTAGGGCTTGCGCCCATCTTCCTGGAGCAGTTTGATAATCTCACGGTCAAGTGCGTCAATTTCTCCCTGGCCTTTCATTTTCCCCTCCTAATAATAGCATGAGATGTTCTAGTTTACAATCTTTTTTCGTAGCGTGTTTTATATATTTCTACGTTTTTCGTAAGAATCCTGCTGAATATCTTGAGAATTTTGCAAAAATTTATTTTTGTGCATATAAAATTTGATAAATTTCATAAGCTCGCAGGGTTTTTTTAACATATGCTCTGGTTTCCGGAAAAGGAATGTCATCGATGGTGGAATGCTGTCCGCTCCATTTCTCTTTTTCCAGCCATTTCCGCACATTGCCACTGCCACCATTATAGGCAGCCAGGACGATTATCATGTCACCATTAAACTCCCGGGCCAGCTGATTTATGTACCAGCATCCCAGCTTGATATTAAGCTCCGGCCTTAACAAATCCTCCTCTTTTACCGACCCCAGTTGCAGTTGTGAAGCCGCCCAGCGGGCAGTTTCCGGCATCAGCTGCATTAAGCCAATGGCCCCTTTTTCCGAACGGGCCCGGGGATTAAATTTGCTTTCCGTATGAATTACCGCTGCCACCAGTAAGGGATCCAGATGATAGCGTTCCGCCTCCCGGTAGATCACCTCCTGATAGGGAAAGGGGTAGAGCCATTTCCACAGGGCCCGGCTCTGCCCGATAATGAGTATCAGCAAAAACAAAACAGCTACCCCTGTCCAATAGAGTGCTCTTTTTCTTCCTTTTCCATACTTTTTCAAACCACAACCACTCCATTTAAAGCAGCTGGAGCCATAATTCATCCACTTGCTTTTTCATCTCTTCTCTGCTTCCATTATTATCAATAACCCTGGTAGCATATACCATTTTTTTGTCCAGAGGCCACTGGGCAGCCAGCCTTCTTTGCGCTTCCTCAGCTGCCATACCCCGGGCCACCGCCCGCTCAATCTGAATTTTCGGCTCTACCGCCACCAGCCAGACCTCTTCCACCAGGTCGGTCAAACCCGCTTCAATTAACAGAGGTGCATCCACCACCGCTACCGGAGGTGGGGTAGGACGGTTGTTCAGCTCATTCAGGCGGCGCACTATCTCCTGTCTGACCAGGGGATGAGTGATGGCATTTAACAGAGCCAGGTCTTCCGAACGGGTAAAGACTCTCTCCGCCAGCACCTGCCGGTTAATAGACCCATCTTCATTGAGTACATCCCGGCCGAAATAGCGCACTACTTCCAGCCAGGCCGGCTGGCCTGGAGCCATCAGTTCCCGGGCAATCAAATCCGCATCCAGGATTTCTGCCCCTTTTTCTTTTAAATAAGACGAAACCGTGGACTTGCCACTGGCCAAACCGCCGGTCAGACCGATTACCCGCACGGTTACCGCTCCTTTCAGGCACATTATATACAGTATATATTCGAGCCTGAGGCGGCAATTCCTGCCCTGGATTACAGAAAAAGAAGACCGCTGCCGGTCCCCTTGTTGTTCATCTCAATTTATTTATCCCCAATACCACTAAAATCATTCCCGGTAAAATTGCTGCCCAGCGGGAAGAAGCTAGCCGACTGCAAACCTGTCCCAGTTTCAAGCCTCCTCCCACCATAATAAATGTGGTTACCCCCACCAGCAGGGGTATTTCCCACATACTGGCATCGGTTAGGCCCAGGCCAATTCCAGCGGCAAAGGCATCCAGCGCCAGGGCCACCCCCAGCCAGAGGGCTTCTACTGGTGAAATGACTCCCGAGCGATCCAGGTCCGCCTGCTGGGGCTCCCGCAAAATCTGGATAATTAAACCCAGACCGGGAATGCGAAATTTGACCAGGGTAGCCTCCTCTTTTTCTCCCCTTTCTTCAGCGGAGCCCAGCCTCTGGGCAAAAATCCAGATCCCCACCCCGATCAGAATCAGGCCGCCTATCTTTTCCGCCCAGACCGCAGGCAAAAAGCGGTACAATCCCTTTCCGCCCAGCAGGGACAGGGCCAGAGTAGCGGAAGACGCCAGGCTGATGATCAGGAGAGAATACCAGGGCACCCTGATCTGCCGTAAACCATAAGCCATCCCCGCAGCCAGTCCATCCAGACTCAACGCAACCGCGAATAAAATACCGACCAGTAAATTCAACCTCTTTCCCTCCCTTGCCAGATAAGTCTATCTCACTATATGGCAAGGGCAAGGGAAAGGTTACTGCTGGCAGACAGGACAGTAAACGGTGCTCCTGCCCGCCAGGCGCATTTTCTCCAGGATAGTGCCACAGCTGTGGCAGGGTGAACCGCTGCGACCATAGACCTTCAGCCTTGTCTGCATCTGGCCTTTCTGGCCCAGCCCATCCACATAATCACTGAAAGAAGTGCCCCGGTTTTCTATCCCTTCGGCCAGAACCTGACGTACTGCCAGCCAGAGGCGCTCGATCTCCTCCTGGCTCAAAGATTGACCAGGCCGATCCGGCTTGATACCTGCCCGGTAGAGAGCCTCATCGGCATAAATATTGCCCAGCCCGGCCACTATTTCCTGGTTCAGCAAAATATTCTTGATGGGAGCTTTTTTCCCCCGTACAGCTGCCGCCAGTGTTGCCACTGTCCATTCCTGCTCCAGAGGCTCTGGTCCCAGCCGGGCCAACCCTGGCTCTATCTCCAGTTGCTCCTGGCGGCAAAGCCGCACCTCACCAAAGCGGCGCACATCACTGAAACGCAGCTGTTGACCGCTGGACAGGTGCCAGATCAGATGGGTATGGGGCAACAAAGGCGCCTCCGCCTCTGCCAGCACCAGTCGGCCGGTCATGCGCAAATGGATCAGCAGTACCTGCCCATCATCCAGCAAAAAAAGCAGATATTTGCCCCGCCGCCGGATTTCCACAAAACGCCGTCCCATCAGGTTTGTAACGAAGGCCCGGGCATTCAGCACCCCTTTGATTACCCCCGGATGCAATACCTCTACTGCTCTGATTTCCTGGCCACACACAAGAGGGGAAAGGCTGCGTCGCACTGTCTCCACTTCCGGCAATTCCGGCATAATTACACCTCCAGCTGACTCATATCATACCAGTTATCTCCGGCCTTAACTTCCACTTCCAGGGGCACTGTCAGCTGTACTGCTGTGTCCATTGCTTCCCTGAGAACCCGGGCTACTTCCCGGACTTCTTCCGCCGGTACATCAAAAATCAGTTCATCGTGGACCTGCAGCAGCATTCTGGCCTTGAGCCCGGTTCTTTTCAGGGCCGCATCGGCTTTCAGCATCGCCACTTTCATAATATCCGCCGCTGTCCCCTGAATCGGGGTATTCACTGCTGTCCTCTCGCCAAAAGCCCGGACATTCCGGTTACTGCTGAACAGATCTGGCAAATAGCGGCGGCGTCCCAGCAGAGTAGTGACATAGCCTTGCTCTTTGGCCCGGGCTATGGTCTGGTTAATATAGTCCTTAACCCCGGGATACTGGCGAAAATAGCTTTCGATATAGGCCCTGGCTTCCGTCCGGCTGATTTTCAGATCCCGGGCCAAACCGAAGTCACTGAGCCCGTAGACAATCCCAAAATTGACCGCTTTGGCCGCCCGCCGCATTTCCCTGGTTACCGCTTCCCGCGGTACGCCAAAGACCTGGCTGGCGGTTTTGGTATGAATGTCTTCCCCATGCCGGAATGCTGCCACCAGCTCCGGATCCCCACTGAAATGAGCCAGAATGCGCAGCTCGATCTGGGAATAGTCGGCAGAAAGCAATTTATGTCCCGGTTCCAGGGGCCGAAAGGCCTTGCGGATGCGGCGGCCCAGTTCCAGCCGCACCGGAATATTCTGCAAATTGGGTTCGGTGCTGCTTAACCGTCCGGTCGCAGTAACGGCTTGATTAAAAGTAGTATGGATCAACCCATCAGCCCCCAGTAACTGTTGTAAGCCGGCTATATAGGTAGACTGCAGTTTGGCCAGCTGCCGGTACTCCAGGATTTTTTCCACGATAGGATGATGCAGAGCCAGTTCTTCCAGCACTTCGGCACTGGTGGAAAAACCGGTCTTGGTTTTCTTTAGCACCGGTAAACCCAGTTTATTAAAGAGAATTTCCCCCAGCTGTTTGGGAGAATTAAGGTTAAACTCCTCCCCCGCCAGCTGGTAAATTTCCCCGGTCAAGCGCTGGATCGCTGCCTGCAGCTCCTGGCCCATCTGTTCCAGCTCCCCGGCATCAACCCTTATTCCAGTCCGTTCCATGCGGAACAGCAGCTCAGCCAGGGGCTGTTCCACCTCAGTCAATAAATGGGTTAAATCCCTGGCTTCTAACTGTTCCCGGGCCTGTTCCCAGGCTTTTAGCAGTGAACCGGCCGGTGGTTCCTGTTTCTTGCCCGGATCCAGTAAATATCGGGCCAGCAGTAAATCTCCTGCTGGATTCAACCAGACCGCCTGCCCCAGAGCATTGCTTAGACCCCAGTTCAGGGTTTTTACATCATAAGTAATTACGGGCAAACCCAGCCCGACCAGCGTTTGAACCCGCTCCCGGGTCAGAGGAAAAGCCAGCTCTCCCTGTTCCGCTGCCAGCCAGAACTCTTCGATTTTAAATCTGGCATCGCCACTGCCATAAGGGTTATATCCCACAACCAGGTATCCTGCCTCCCGGGCTCCGGCCAGCAAACGCTGCCAGTCTGCTTCACTGCCAGGAACTACCGCTGGTTCCTCTGCCCTCACCTCAATTTCAGCACTGGTTGTATCTCCGAACCGTTTGAGCAGGGTTTTAAACTCCAGTTTGGTCAGCATTTCCTGCAAACGGGGATAATCAGGCTGCCGGCGCCTGAGTTCCTCCCAGCTGAAAGCCAGAGGTACATCCCGGCGTATCCGGGCCAGGTCGCGGCTCATAAAAGCCAATTCCCGACCCTGGAGCAGCTTTTCCTTCAGTTTCCCGGCAATCTCCCCTATGTTCTGATAAAGGTTCTCCAGGCTGCCATATTGCTGTAACAGTTTGAGGGCGGTTTTTTCCCCTACCCCCGGTACACCGGGAATATTGTCAGAACTGTCCCCCATCAGCCCCTTCAAATCCAGCATCTGAGCCGGTTGCAGTCCCGTCTTTTCCGTTAAATTCTCAAAATTATACCGCTCCAGATCACTGATGCCTTTCCGGCACAGCAAAACTTCCGTCTGTTCATCGATCAGCTGTAAACTATCCTTATCCCCGGTGACAATTAGACTCCTGATTCCCCCTTCTGTCCTGGCCCTTTCCACCAGGGTGCCGATGATATCATCTCCTTCATAGCCCTCCAGCTCACAGCGGGCTATGCGCAGAGCCTCCAGCACTTCCTTGACCAGGGGAAACTGGGGCCGCAGGTCATCAGGAGTTTTGGGCCGGTGTCCCTTGTACTCCGGATACAGCTCCAGCCGGTACTGAGGACGCCCGGCATCAAAAGCTACTGCCACCAGGTCAGGTTTTTCCTCTTCCAGCAATTTTAAAAGCATGTTAAGAAAACCAAAGACGGCATTGGTGGGTACCCCCGAACCGGTAGTCAGGGGAGGCAAGGCCCAGTAAGCTCTATGTACCAGACTATTGCCGTCAATTAACAGCAGTTTTTTCATTTCTGTCACCTCAAAAGTATTTTAACAAAAAAACAGGCCCGGGGCTACTTCCCCGGGTAGGAAATGCCTGCTAATTTTTCAGTTTGCGCTTGAGCCAGAAGATGGCCAGCCCCAGAATTCCACCGGCCAGGAGCAAGCGCCAGAAGTTATAGACCAGGCTCAGAAGCACTTGCCAGGCATCCTGAACCAGCTGATTGGTCCCCTCCCAGAAGGCCAGTTGCAGCTGGGCCCAGAATCCTTCCCCATCTACACCGATTCCGGCCGCCTGGTCTTTTTGCAGATTAACAGTAATAGTGGCAAATTCCACCTGGTTGTTCATTACTTTTAGCTGGGCCGTCAGACTGTCAATCTCACCCCGCACCCGGCCCACCTGCTCCTCCAGGCGCAGGATATCCTCCACTTTGGTGGCTTTCTGATACAGTTCCAGCAGCCTTTTTTCCTGGACCTTAAGATTGTTCAGCCTTGCTTCCAGGTCCGTGTACTGCAGGGTAACATCCTGGCTGCTGCGCTGGCTGGTAAGGATGCGGCCTTCCTTACCCAGACCGGCCAGGAAGCTGTCCAGTTTGGCAACTGGCAAACGCACCGTAACACTGGCCGACTGCACCTGGTCCTCCCTCTCCTGGTTACCCTGGAGAAAAGCATTTTCCACATAGCCTCCAAATTGTCCCGCTCTGGCTTGCAGGCGCTCGAAACTGGCCTGCACATCTTTTACGGCGATTTCCAGAGTAGCGGTCACAATCAATTTGCGCTCAACTGTACTCGAGGAGGCAGGAGGACTGCCCGATTCTTTCATTGGGGCCCCTGCCATACTCTTAGCCGTCAAAGTTGGGTCTGCATATGAATGATAAACGTTCTCTTGATTTAGTAAGGCCCGAACACCAGGCCAGAGGCTAAAGCTGACCACAGTCACCAGCAGCAAAGCTGCCACCAGACTGGCTACACCAGTAACGATTTTGCCCTTGCTCAACCGCAGCCACCAGTGCCCGGCACCTAAAGGCTGGCGGGCCAGCCTTGTTTTGAGTCTCTGCTGGAAATCAGGACCCGGTGTTTGCTCCGGTTCAGTCGCCAGCAGTTTCTGCAAGCGCTGCAGCTCCTCTTTTTCCTGCTGACAGGCGGTACAGGTAGCCAGATGCTCCTCCACTGCCATTCTTTCCTTTTCTGTCAGCATCCCATCCAGGAAAGGAGACAGCAGTTTTTTCACGCGTTCACAGGTCATAGTTCCCTCCCCCTTTCCCTGGCAGACAGCCAGAGCTGGCGCAAATTCTGCCGGGCCCGGGCCAGACGGGATTTGACTGTCCCCGGATTAATCCTCAGGATAGCGGCAATTTCCTCATAACTGAAACCCTGTACATCCCGGTAAATCAAAATCAGGCGCTGTTCTGGCGGCAGCTGATTTAACAGCTGCTGGACCTCCAGCTCCCCCTCGATGTCCTCCCTGACCGTCACAGCAATCTCTTCCTCCCAGGCTGTTTCCTGCTGGCGGGAACGCCGGCGAAGGGCATCTTTGCAGGTATTGGCAGCCACGCGATAGAGCCAGGTAGTAAAAGCCGCTTCCCCCTTGAAACCCGGTAATTGTAAAAAGACTTTCAGCCAGATCTCCTGGGCCAGATCTTCCGCATCCTCTCTGTTCCCCATCAAACGCCAGGCGACGCGCCAGACATAGGGCTGGTAATGTTCCGCCAGGCGGGCAAATGCCTCTTTATCCCCTTTTTGACTGCGGGCCAGCAGTTCTGCCAGTTCCATCCCTTCGCCTCCTTTCCGCTTTCAATCAGTTAGACGAAAAAAATGAGCCAGAAGTTCCCCCGGCTCACAATTTTTTTAACGAAAAACATACCACAAACCAGCTGTTGCCAGCAATGCCAGTCCGGACCCAAAATAAAAGGGAGCAGCCGGACCAGCCCATTGCCATAACCAGCCCGCCAGCAGACTGGCAGGCAGCAGACTGATACCCAGACTGAAATTATAGAGGCCATAGGCTGTCCCCCGCTTTTCCGCCGGAACCAGGTCCGCCACCAGGGCCTTGGCCACCCCTTCAGTGGCGCCATAATAGACTCCATAAAGGGCATAGAAAAACCAGACCTGCCAGCTGCTATCAGCTATGGCGAAACCAAGATAGACAACAGCATACACCAGCCAGCCCCCAACAATCAGATAAATCCGTGGAATGCGGTCAGAGAGTTTACCGGCGGGCCACGCTACTGCTGTCGTGAGTAAATTAAAGAGAGCCAGCAGAAAGAATATCTGCACCACCGATAAACCGACGTTCTGGGCTCTTAACAGCAAGAAAGCGTCACTGGAATTACCCAGGGTAAACAGAATATTAATCAGCAAAAATACCTTAAAGCGCCAGTCAAACCCGGATAAAGACCAGTCCAATCCCTGCTTCAGTGCTGATTTTTCCGCTTTCGGCTCCACTTCCTTAACAAAAAAAATCAGCAGTATAGTACCTATAAATACCGGAATGATCGCCGCCAGCACCAGATAGCGATAGCCTGTTAACGTTAGTTGTACTTGCCCCTGCTGGGACCAGTAAACCAGCAAGGCAGCCAGGGTAGCTCCTAGCACCGCTCCGAAGGGGTCAATGGCCCGGTGAAAACCGAAAGCCTGCCCCCGCTCTTCCGGAGCCACCGAATCAGCGATGAGCGCATCCCGGGGGGCGGTGCGAATCCCTTTGCCCACCCTGTCCAGAAAGCGAATGCCCAGCACCCAGAGCCAGCTACTGGCAAAATAGAGAAAAGGCCGGGAAAGGGCCGGAATCAGATAACCGGCTACCACCCATGGTTTACGGCGCCGAATCCGGTCAGATAAATAGCCGGCCAGAAATTTCAGCAGGGTAGCTGTAGTATCGGCTATCCCTTCAATCAAGCCAATAACCGAAGTCTTTACCCCCAGGATATTGCTGAGAAACAAGGGCAGGGTACGAATCACAATCTCACTGGAGAGGTCATTGAAAAAACTGACCCAGCCCAGTATGAAAACATTCCGCGGCAGTCCCCAGATTTTCTTCAATTGCCTTCTTCCTCCTCGTATGTAATTTTTGATCGCTTCCTCGGTGTTTTCGCTAACGCTAGCCACAAAAACTTCACCCCTTGTACATATTATTACATTTGTTGTATACTTGGGACAAGGGGTACAATGTTTGTCGGCCTTACTCATGACTGAAGTCACGAGTGTGCGGCCAACATGCATCAAATAGAGGAGTGATACTATGAAGCTAATAACCAGGTGGTTGAGTTTGTTCCTCTTGTTGCTATTAGCCTTTCCAGGACCAGCTCTGGCTAAAACCACCAGAAAAATAACAGACCGCAAGCCGCCTGTCCTCAGCTGGCTGCAAAAGCCCAATCCACCTCTGGTCAGCGGAGGTAACTGGCCCCTGCGTTTTCGCTTTAATGAAAAATCCCGGGTCTGGCTGGCTGTCTATAACAGTAAAGGCAAGGCATTAGTTCGTCCCATCCAGGGTCGCTGGTACCAGGTAAGCCCTATCGGGGTAAATATCAGCCTTAAAAACTGGCCAGCAGGCAACTACACCCTCTGGCTCACCGCCCAGGACCGGTTCGGCAACCGCAGTCGCTGGAAAATGACAGTAAAGATAGGTGACCGTCCGGCAAACAGTAGCCCTCCTGCCGTTAGCCCCGGCAATCCCGGGCGGCAAACCCCTGGCAGCAGCAGTACAGGGAGAGGCAGCTCCAGCAGTGGAGCTGGTGGCAACAGTAACGGCGGTAGCATCAGCACGGGAAGCTCTACTCCACCGGGGACAAACAATCCGGTTCCACCTTCTCCGTCGGCATCACCACCGGTAATAACTCCACCACCGGGGTCCTCGCAGTCGGAACCGGTAAACAATCTGCCAGCAGACGAGCTGGCCCGGTTATATGCTGTACCAAGGGTGGATGAGGTGAAAAACTCCGCCATTCCCGGCTATGCTATTCGTTTTTACCTGGCTGAACCCAGCTATGTATCGATTCGAATCTACAACAGTCAGCAGCAGGTAGTTGCGGTCATTTATGACCGGCCTACTGAACCCCTGCCTGATGGCCTCAACACCGTGGTCTGGGATAAAAAAGTCACCCTGGAACCCGGCCGCACTGACTGGGCCACCCCTGGTGTCTATACCTGGGAGGTAGTCGTGAAAAAAGGCGATGGCACCCTGGTTAACCGCTTCAGCGGTGAAATCCAGGTTTAAGATTGAGCAGCCGTTGCGGCTGCTCTTTCTTTTTTCCATTGTCCCAGCATTACCCCGGTTAGAATGGCCAGTAGTCCAAACCAGTCCTTCAGGTTTAAATTCTCTCCCAGGACAAATGCGGCCAGCAGGACAGTAAAGGCAGGCTCAAAACTGCTGATCAAGGCTGCTCGGCTCGCCCCCAGTTTTTCAATCCCGTAGAGATAACCCAGGATAGCCATAGCAGTGGAAACTACTCCAATAGCAAGCCCGGCGAGCAACCCTATACTGTCAAAAGCAGGCCACCAGCGCCAGGGCGGGGCCAGCGCGTTAAACAAAAGGGCACAGGCAAGGCAAATCCAGGCAGTCACAACCACTGGCGGTTTCGCCTCAACATTTTTCTGCCCCAGTATCCCGAACAGGGCATAAGCCCCTGGAGCCAGCAAAGCCAGACCTATCCCTCGCCACTCTGTAGCGCTGAACCCGCCCGCAAAAGGATTAAGCACCAGGGCACAACCCAGAAAGGACAAAGCTATTCCGCTCCATTGCCAGAAAGAAGGCCGCTCCAGGCCAAAAAACCAGGCCAGCAACGCAATCAAAGCGGGGTAGAGATAAAGGATCAAAGCGGTGAGCCCCGCCGGTATATATTGCAAGGATGAGAAATATCCTATGGCCGTAATCCCATAGCCCAGCCAGCCCTGTAAAGCAAAACGCACGGTTTGGACCGGTCCAAGTCGCCACTGGCCGGGATATTTCCAGACCAGCAGAGGCCAGAGGACCCCGCAGGCCGCCAGAAAGCGCAAAGCCAGCAAACTGTAGGGATCAGCCCCGTGCTGATAGGCAATTTTAACGAAAATGGCCATGGAGCCGAAGCCCATGGCCGAAATGACAGTTGCCAGCAGTCCCTGCCATTTTTTGTCCATTTTCTTCCCCTCCCCAGAGACTATTATAGCACAGAAAGGGGAGCTATACCACCATTAGAGAACATTGGCAGTTCCGCGATAAATCAGCCCCCGCATGCCATCAACGGTGACCAGGGTGCCATCCTCCAGAATGTGAGTAGCATTATCCACACCTACTACGACACCGATACCCAGATTGAGGCCGACAATGGCAGCATGAGAGGTCAATCCACCGGTTTCGGTAATCACTGCGGCACATTTTTCCATTACCGGTACAAAATCCTTATCTGTAGCGATGGTAACCAGAATATCGCCAGGCTTGATTTTGGCCTCCGCTTCCTTCGCTGTGCGGGCCACTTTTACTGTACCTGTTACCGCCCGGGCCCCTATTCCGGTTCCTTTGGCCAGAATCTCTCCCACAGTGTGTACCTTGATCAAATTGGTTGTTCCCGGCACCCCAACCGGTACACCGGCAGTGATTACCACCAGATCACCGGCTTTTATCAGACCGGCAGCCAGGGCGGTTTCCACTGATACCTTCAGCATTTCATCTGTGGATTTGGTTTCCTTACAGAGCAGGGGATATACCCCCCAGACCAGCAAGAGCTTGCGGATCACATCCATTTTGGGAGTAATGGCTACAACCGGGGCCTGAGGACGGTATTTGGAAACCATTTTGGCTGTATGGCCTGATTTGGTGGCACAGATAATAGCGGAAGCCCCCAGATCATGGGCGGTAGTCACCGTGGCATGGCTGATAGCATCGGTGGTGGTCCGTTCCGGCACTATCCCTCGCCTTACCGTTAACTCCTCATAGCGCAAAGCCCTTTCCGCCCGTTCGGCAATGCGAGCCATGGTTTTTACCGCTTCCACAGGATATTTGCCCGCTGCTGTTTCCCCACTGAGCATGATCGCATCAGTGCCATCAAAGATAGCATTGGCCACATCGGTAGCTTCTGCCCGGGTAGGACGGGGATTACGGATCATGGAATCCAGCATCTGGGTCGCAGTAATTACCGGCTTACCGGCCCGGTTGCATTTTTCGATGATCATTTTCTGGACCAGCGGTACTTCATCAATGGGAATCTCCACTCCCAGGTCACCCCGGGCCACCATGATACCATCCGCTACCTTCAGGATTTCATCAATATTGTTAACCCCTTCATGGTTTTCGATTTTGGCGATAATCTGCATATCTGAGCTATGTTTTTCCAGAATCTCACGAATGGCCAGCACGTCCGCCGCTTTGCGCACAAAAGAGGCCGCAATAAAATCCATGCCCATCTTGATCCCGAATTCAATATCGGCAATGTCCTTCTCAGTAAGAGCAGGCAAGTTGATAACTGCACCGGGAACATTTACCCCTTTACGGGAGCTGATTTCCCCGCCATTTTCCACTACACAGTGAATTTCCGTGCCTTCAATTCGCTCCACTTTCAGGCCGATCAAGCCATCATCGATGAGGATGGAAGTACCTTCCCGCACATCTTCAGGCAAACCTTTGTAGGTTACAGGTATGCGGTTGCCCTCTCCTTCCATCTCTTCCGCAGTCAGAATCAGCTTGTCCCCGGGGTTGACAGTGATTTTTTCCTTCAGGACCCCCAGGCGAATTTCCGGGCCCTTGGTATCCAGTAAGATGGCCACCGGCCGGTTGGCCTTAGCAGATGCCTGGCGGATAGCCTCCACCCTCCGCCCGTGTTCCTCATGGGTGCCATGGGAAAAATTCAGCCGGGCCACATTCATTCCAGCTTCAATCAATTGAACCAGAGTCTCCACCTGCTCACTGGCAGGACCAATGGTGCAAATAATTTTGGTACGCCGCACCTTAATTCCCTCCTCTTGCTATATCGAAAGAATATTGGCCAGTTTATAGACCTCCAGGTCAATCTCCTTTTTCTGCTGCAAAGCCCATTCAATATCAAAGTCTTTAATTTGCTCGGAAACTATACCTACCATTTTTTTGCTCTCCCCTGCCAGCAGCAATTCCACCGCTTTGGCACCCATGCGGGCTGCCAGCACCCGGTCAAAGGCTGATGGCGCTCCACCCCGCTGAATATGGCCCAGAATGGTCACCCTGGTATCAAAACCGGTTTTTTCTTCAATATATTTACCGATGTCCAGGGCACTGCCTGCCCCTTCTGCCACCAGGATGATAGAATGCAACTTACCCCGGGCATGGCCTCTTAAAAGTTTTTGCACCACATCCTCCAGGCTAAAGGGAACTTCCGGGATGAGGATGGATTCCGCCCCCCCGGCCAGGCCGGCTTGCAGGGCTATGTAACCAGCCCGCCGCCCCATGACTTCAATGATAAAGGTGCGTTCATGGGAAGTAGCGGTATCGCGGATTTTGTTGATGGCATCCAGCACCGTGTTGACACAGGTATCAAAACCAATTGTGTAATCCGTGCAGGGAATGTCATTATCAATGGTGCCGGGAATGCCGATCACCTTGATGCCATGTTCATTGGCCAGCAAGGTGGCACCGCGGAAGGACCCATCACCACCAATAACAACCAGGGCATCCACTTCCATTTTGCGCAGATTATCAGCCGCCTGGGCCCTGCCCTGCGGAGTGCGGAAGGCCTCGGAACGAGCTGTGCGTAAAACGGTACCGCCCCGGTGCACAATATCTCCAACAGAACTGAGATTCATCAGCCTCATTTCGCCATTGATCAGGCCGGCATAGCCCCGTTCGATTCCCACCACTTCCAGACCGTGATAAATGGCAGTCCGAACCACCGCCCGCACTGCTGAATTCATGCCCGGTGCATCGCCACCACTGGTAAGTACGCCAATTCTTTTCATGCCAATTACCCCCTTGCCACTTTTTGTCCTGGCGGGCCTTTAACTGTCCCAGCCTTGTAATAAAGGAGCCGATGGGGCAATGCCTCATCGGTAATAGTTTATCCCTCCTGAAAACTGCCTATACGGCGAAAACGCTGATAACGCTGTTCCATTAACTGTTCTCCCGTCTGACCGGCCAGCTCCTGCAGTCCCTGGAGCAGTTGCTCCTTGACCTTGCTGGCTGTAAACTCATGATCCCGATGGGCCCCTGCCAGGGGTTCAGGAATGATGCCATCTATTACCCCCAGCTGCAGGAGATCCTGGGCGGTCAGCTTCATGGTTTCAGCCGCCCGGGGCGCCTGACTGCCATCTTTCCAGAGAATAGCAGCAAAGCCTTCCGGGGAAATCACGGAGTAAACAGAATATTCCAGCATATATACCTTATTGCCAAGGCCCAGGGCCAGCGCTCCACCACTGCCCCCTTCACCGATAACTACTGCCAGCAGGGGAACAGAAAGTCCAGCCATGGCGTAAAGAGCTCGGGCAATGGCTTCTCCCTGGCCCCGTTCCTCTGCCCCAATCCCGCAAAAAGCCCCCGGGGTATCAATAAAGGTGATGATGGGGCGTTTAAACCGTTGCGCCTGTTCCATCAAGCGAATGGCCTTGCGATAGCCTTCAGGATGGGGCATACCGAAATTGCGGGCAATATTTTCCCTGGTATCCCGCCCTTTCTGGTGCCCTAGCACCGTTACCGGCCGCCCTTCCAGGAGGGCAATCCCCCCTACCAGAGCAGCATCATCGGCAAAATTGCGGTCACCGTGCAATTCGATGAAATCATCAAAAATTAAATTAATATAGTCCAGGGTGGTTGGCCGCTGGGGATGACGGGCGATTTGCACCTTCTGCCAGGGTGTCAGGTTGGTATAGATCTCCTGACTCAGCTGCCGGGCTTTTTCCTCCATAGTAGCGATTTCTCGCGAGAGGTCAATCCCCTTCTCCTGGGAAAATTTCCTCAGTTCCGCGATTTTGTTTTCCAGCTCCAGGAGAGGCTTTTCAAACTCCAGTAAAGTCACAGCCATTAAGCCTTCACCTCCTGAGGCTGGTGCCAGGCCAGCAGTTTAGTCAGTACCGTTGCCAGTTCCTTGCGGTGTACTACCTTGTCCACCTGACCATGTTGCTGCAAAAACTCCGCCCGCTGAAACCCTTCCGGCAACTTCTGTCTGATGGTCTGTTCAATCACCCGGGGCCCGGCAAAGCCGATGAGAGCACCCGGTTCAGCCAGAATGATGTCCCCCTGGGAGGCAAAACTGGCAGTCACCCCACCGGTAGTGGGATCAGTCAGAACCGTTATGTAGAGCAGGCCTGCCTCTTTCAATCGGCGCACCGCCAGGCTGGTTTTGCCCATTTGCATCAGAGAGAGAATGCCTTCCTGCATGCGGGCTCCCCCGGAAGTGGCAAAAACCACTACCGGTAACCGCCGTTCAATAGCAGCCTCAATAGCCCGGGTGATTTTTTCCCCTACCGCTGAGCCCATGCTGGCCATAATGAACTGATTGTCCATCACCACCAGCATTACAGGCTGGCCCCCAATGGTGGCAGTACCACACACAACAGCTTCCTTTAAGCCAGTTTTGCTCTGGGCTTCAGCCAGTTTGCCCTCATAGCCGGGAAAGCCCAGCGGATTTA
The DNA here is from genome assembly GCF_900167165.1 of Carboxydocella sporoproducens DSM 16521. NCBI lineage: Bacteria > Bacillati > Bacillota > Clostridia > Eubacteriales > Clostridiales Family XVI. Incertae Sedis > Carboxydocella > Carboxydocella thermautotrophica. The sequence continues at coordinate 111,173 of NZ_FUXM01000001.1, forward strand.
CGGAAGTAAGCCCGGCATCCAGTTCGACAAAGCTGTCCCCATCCACTAACTGCTGAATCCTTTCCCGGGCAGTGAGATGGAAATGGAACTGGCAATGGGGGCAAACTTTGAGATTGCGTTCCAGTTCTTTTATAAACACAATCTGACCGCATTTAGCACATTTTTGCCAGAGTCCTTCCGGTATTTCCCGTTTAACTGCCGGTTCTGCCGGTTTAGCCGGTCCGGGCTGGACCGTCACATATTTGGGCTTTTTAAATAAATCCTTTAAAGCCATGAACGGGCTTTCACCTCATTTCCCTTTAACGTCCATAAACAGCATGGTTGTTAATAACTTCCAGAGCGTCTTCCAGTTCGGAAGCCGGAACCAGTATTTCATAAGCGCGGTCATCCTGGGTGGAACTGGCCAGGCCCACCGGACGTAGTGAAACCAGAAACCCTTCTGCCATCAGCACATCCCGCAGTTTTTCCGCTGCCGTTTTGCTGGGAGCGATATAAACTACTTTTAGCACCTTTTTCCGCCCTCCCTTTTCCTTCTCCGGCCAGGTTTTCTCTGGTTATTCTCCCGCTTCCACCACACCATGTTTGGTATAGATAGAAGCCTTGCCTCTGATTTTAATAGCTGAAGTATGTTCAGTAAACTGGGCGATCATCACTTCGCCCCGATCCAGCTTTTCCGAATGATGAAATTTGGTGTCTTTGCCCCTGGTCAAACCGATAATAGTCACTCCATTTTCTTTGGCTTTGACCACAATATAGTCACCCGCAATATCTTCCAGGTTTAACAAAACGGCCACCTCTTTTTGTTCACACTTATTTCAGCTTAAATGTTATCACAGCTCAGGGGGTTTTGCAATAATGATGCGCAATCCGGGCAGAAGCTGCAGCGGCAATACCAGCCACCAGGTCGTCCAGAAAGGTATTTACGCGATTTAGTTTGTTTTTATCCAGTCTGCCGATAATTCCCATCTTTTTCTTGTCCAGATAACCAAAACTGGTAATTCCCACTGTCCCATAAATACTAGCAATAGCCATGGCCAGATTTTCATCTATTCCATACAGAGGTTCATCTCCCGCCACAATGGTCTGTAAGGGTTCAGGCAACAGCCCTTGCTCTGCCAGTTTATCCAGAGCCAGTCCCGTGAGCAAAGCATATTGTACTTCCCGCTTGCGCAATACGCTATGGACTGCCTCCAGACACTCTTCCAGGGTAAGTTCCGGACTAAAGGGCTTTTGCAACCTCAACACGATTCTGGCTATATCCCGGACATCTACTCCCCGCTCTTTTAACAGGGCCAGCATCTCCTGACTCATACTTCTTCCCCTCCTTCAGGTATCCTATCATATGCACGAAGGAGGGCAGGGCGAACCATGCTGCCACTAGCGAAAAATTTCTTATACCTGGGGCAAACTGGCCAGAGCTGCTCTGGCCTTTGCCCCAACGGTGCCACCGGGATCTAAAGCCACGGCCTTGTTCAGGTTTAGCCTGGCTGCAGCGTAGTCCTTCACATCCCAGGCGGCATAACACAGGCCCAGTCCATAATAACCATTGGCTTTCTGCGGAAACCAGCGAATTTCCTCCTGGAAAGCCTGGATTGCCAGGTCATACTGGCGCTGACTGTAATAAAGCCAGCCCAGGGTATTGATAGCCTCCTCATTGCGGGGATTCAAACGGAAAGCTTCCTGCAGATGCTGAGCTGCCTCCGCCATTTGTTCCGCTGCTTTCAGTTTCAACCCCAGCTGATAATGGGCATCTGGATTTTGCGGGTCATACTGTAAGGCTTCCTCAAATTTGCCCGCTTTAACCAGATCGGCGGCAATTTCCCAGCCAGGTTTGACCTGGGCAGCTGGCCAGGCACTTCCCCGTACTACCACCAGGGCATTGCTCAACAGCCGCCCCGGGCGGGTAAGATATTTTCCCTGCCAGTACAGACCGGTAGAAGCTCCCCCATCCAGAGCCATGGCATCCCTGACGCCCAGTTTCTGCAAAACTGCTGCCAGCTGGTATACGGTAGCGTCACTGATATTGCCCATTAACACAACCTTGCCGGGCAGGATGGCCACAAAGCTTTTGGGCCCGGCAGCCTGCGTCTGTTTCCAGTGAGTAATTCCTTCCGCCTGCGGGTTAACTACCACCCGGCCATTCTTAACCAGTAGCGGTCCTGCCCCCAGACCAACTGCCCCTCGGCGCCAGTCAAGAACCGGACCGGTCTTGCTGCCAATATGCCAGTTCAGCCGCCATTGCACCCGGTCGCCAGCTCTGAATTTGCTGAACTGGGCCTGGGCCTTCGGTCCCGGGCCAAAATGAATAACAAAACCATCCGCCGGAATCTGGGAGTTGGGCCCACTGATAGCCACCACCCGGCCCTGACGAACAATCACTTCTTTTCCGGAACGGGTCCCGGTCCTAAGGCCGCGGGCCGGTGTGAAGACAGCACTGGCATCAGCTTCAGCATAGACGTGATTTAGCCCCCAGGCATACCAGTTGTTGCGATAATCCCAGGAACCATTGATACTCCCTGTTACTTCGCTTTGCAGTCTTTCCATCAACAGCTCCCCTGTCCGGGTGAACAGGGCAGTAGTACCGGTATTGCCGGTATGAACCGGTATACCTTCAACCAGCAGATTGCCCTGAGGCTGAAAATCGGAATAGGAGTTAAAATAAGTGCCATTTACTGCCGCAATGCCATTCTTGCTGCGGGCCAGCGCCTCCAGGGATGCGGTTTTTCCCACCTGGCCTCCGCCCAGAGCCACGGCCAGGCGTAAGCCCGGAGTCTTTAAATCCACACTTACTGCTTTTAGCAGGGTTTTCTTGCTGCCAATTTTTATATCATACTGCCGGTAACTTACCCCTGGTCCACCGCTCACCGCTGCTCCTTTTTGAGTAACTGTTACCGTAGCTGTGGCCGCTTCCCCCTGTAGCCCGCCCAGCAACCAGGTCATTAAAATGAACACCGCTATTCTTTTAAGCCATCGGTTGTGCCGCTTCATATTTTCGCTCCTTCCCATTGGTTCTGGCTATGAAGGGTCTGGTCACTACCGTCCCCTCGCCCAGCAGGTTTTGCAATTCCTTCACCATGCTTTCCCCTGGCTCTACTCGCCAGTTGACCGGCAAGTATTCCGCCTCCTTACCCGCAGGACTGACATAGACCAGTACCACCGGATGAGGGCCGGGATAACGGGACAGCAAGGTCAGCACCTTTTCCCGGATTTCCAGCGCTTGTGCCCGGGGTCCTGGTAAACGCAGATAAACCTGTATTAAAGGCCGAAATTGCGGAGCCCGGGGTTCCAGTGCTGGCAGCACAAAATCTTCTAGAGGCAATACCTCTTCCACCAGCAGCTTAACTCCGTCATCATTGTGGTTGACCTTGCCCTTAATCGCCAGGGTACGTTCCGGTTGTAACAGACTCCGGTATTTTTTCAAAATACTGCTGAAGATAACCAGCTCCACTTTCCCGGCCAGGTCCTCCAGCCAGGCAAAGGCCATTTCTTCCCCCCGCCGGCTAAGAGTGGGCTTGATTTCCACCAGCAAGCCGCCACAGTAGACCATCTTACCTTCAGCCATTTCCCCCAGTTGCGCCAGAGGGGTAAAGCCAGGAGAATGAAGTAAGGTGCGAAACTGGTCCAGCGGGTGGCCGGAAATATAGAGCCCGAGATATTCCTTTTCATTCTGTAATATATCTGCCTCCGTCCAGGCAGGAACCTGCGGCAGGGGAATTTCCGCTGCCTCCTTTTCCCCCAGCACATCAAACAGGCTGAGCTGGCCGCCAGCGCGTTCCCGTTGTACCTGTTGACCGTGTTCTACCATTAAATCCAGAGCTGCCATATACTGGGCCCGGTGTCCGCCCAGGCTGTCCAGCGCCCCGGCGCGGATCAAAGACTCCAGCACTCTTTTGTTAACCTGGGATAAATCCACCCGCTCGCATAAGTCCTGGAAAGAGAGAAAAGGCCCATCGTTTCTGGCCGCAATAATGGCCTGGATCGGCCCCTGCCCCACATTCTTGATGGCTGCCAGGCCCATTCTAATTCCTGCTTCGGTCACAGTGAATCCCAGCCCGCTCTGGTTAACATCCGGAGGCAGAACCTTAATCCCCATGCGGCGGCATTCTTCAATATAAATGGCTACTTTATCGGCATTGCCCATCACTGAGGTTAGCAAGGCAGCCATGAATTCCTCGGGATAGTTGGCTTTCAAGTAAGCAGTCTGGTAGGCCAGCAGGCCATAGGCCGCCGAGTGGCTGGCATTAAAGCCATAACCGGCGAAATATTCCATCAGATCAAAGATCTGTCCGGCCACTTCCGCTTCTACTCCATTGGCCACCGCCCCCTCCACAAATTGCTGGCGCAGTCCAGCAATGACCTCAGGTTTTTTCTTGCCCATGGCCCGACGCAACAGGTCCGCTTCTCCCAGCGTAAAGCCTGCCAGGTCAGAAGCTATCCGCATCACCTGTTCCTGGTAGAGAATCACTCCGTAGGTAGAGCGCAAAATTGGTTCCAGTTTGGGATGCAGATATTTAATCTGCTGCTGGCCATGTTTGTTCCTGATAAAATCCTCCACCATGCCGGAACCCAGGGGGCCAGGCCGATAGAGGGCCACCAGAGCGATGATATCATCAATACACTCCGGTTTCAGTTCCCGCAACAGCTGCCGCATCCCCGCGGATTCCAGCTGGAAGACACCGATTCCTTCTCCCCGGCTTAAAAGTTCATAAGTCGCTCTATCATCCAACGGCAGTTGATCCAGATCCAGTTCGATACCGTGCCTTTCCCGGATATAAGCCAGGGTATCCCGCATTACCGTCAGGGTGCGCAGCCCCAGCAAATCCATTTTCAACAGTCCGACTTCTTCCACCGTCTCCTTGGCAAACTGGGTGGTAATAATCCCATCAGCGGAACGATAGAGGGGGATCACCTCCTGCAGGGGTTCTTTTCCGATCACTACCCCGGCCGCATGAGTAGAAGCATGGCGGGGCATACCTTCCACCGCTGCCGCCAGGTCCAGTAATCTCTTTACCGCTGGTTTTTCCTGATACAGGGCCTTGAGCTCACCGGAAACCTGCAGGGCCTTTTCAATAGTCATCCCCAGTTCAGCGGGGATGAGCTTGGCTACCCTATCCACTTCCCCGTAGGGTAGTCCCAGTACCCGGCCCACATCCCTCACTGCCGCCCTTGCCGCCATCGTACCAAAGGTGATGATCTGACAAACCCGGTCCGCTCCGTATTTTTCGATCACATACTGGATTACTTCTTCCCGCCGTTCAAAGCAAAAATCGATATCTATATCCGGCATGCTGACCCGTTCCGGATTGAGAAACCGCTCAAACAGTAAATTATAACGTAGAGGGTCGATGTTGGTGATACCCAGCACATAGGCCACCAGACTGCCGGCAGCACTGCCCCGGCCGGGCCCGACAAAAATCCCCTGCCGGCGGGCATAGTTGACGAAGTCCCAGACGATGAGAAAATAGCCGGAATAGCCCATCCGCCGAATTACACCCAGTTCATACTCCAGCCGGGCCTCCATTTCCGCCGTAACCGGCTGGTAGCGCTGCCTGAGTCCTTCCCGGCAAAGCTCTTCCAGATAGCTGTCCAAATTATGCCCCTCTGGCACCTGATATTCGGGCAAATGTAAACGGCCGAATTCCAGTTCCAGCTGGCAACGCTCGGCAATGGCCAGGGTATTATCCAGGGCTTCGGGATACTGGCCCAGTACCAGCTCCATTTCCGCCCGGGACTTGAGGTAAAATTCCCGGCTCTCAAATTGCATCCTGTCCGCATCTTCCAGGGTTTTACCGGTCTGGATGCAGAGTAAAATCTCCTGTACTTCCGCATCAGTTTTTTCTACACAATGCACATCATTGGTAGCTACCAGCGGCAAACCCAGTTCCCGACTGAGGCGCACCAGACCGGCATTAACCCGCAGCTGTTCCTCCAGGTAGTGGTTTTGCAGCTCCAGAAAAAAGTTTGCCGGCCCAAAAATCTCCCGGTATTCCAGCGCAGCCCGCCGGGCCAACTCCTCCTGGCCCTGGCTCAAATGCCAGGCCACTTCCCCGCCCAAACAGGCACTGAGGGCGATCAGGCCTTCACTGTGCTGGCGTAAAAGCTCCTTGTCCACCCGCGGTTTATAATAAAAGCCTTCGGTATAAGCCAGGGAAACCAGAGTCACCAGGTTGCGATATCCCCGCTCGTTTTCCGCCAGTAACACCAGGTGATAGGGGGATTCATCCATTTTGGCCTCTTTTTGCCAGCGGCTGCGGGGAGCCACATACACTTCACAGCCAATGATGGGCTTAATCCCCGCCTGACGGCAGGCTTTATAAAAATCGATCACGCCGAACATGGCGCCATGGTCAGTGATGGCCAGGGCAGGCATACCCAGTTCGACTGCCTTCTGTACCAGCTTTTTTATTCGGGCCGCTCCATCCAGCAAACTGTATTCAGTATGAACATGAAGATGAACAAAACTCAATGGCGGCACCACCTTTAAAACAGGTCTTTTTTCCTGAAATAGATGGCTAGCAAGACAGATAGTAATAAAGATAAAATGATTGTCATCAGGAAAGCATGGGGATAATTTTGCATCGGAATACTGACATTCATGCCAAAGAAACTGGCAACCATAGTAGGTATCGATAAGACAAGAGTAACCGATGTTAAAAATTTCATTACAATGTTAAGATTGTTGGATATGATGGAAGCAAAAGCATCCATCATTCCACTCAAAATATTACTGTAAATGTGGGCCATTTCAATAGCCTGCTTATTTTCTATTATAGCATCTTCCAGTACATCTTTGTCTTCTTCATACATGTTTAAAATTTTTAAGCGCAGCATTTTTTCCATCAGCAGTTCATTAGCTTTCAAGGAAGTAGTGAAATAGACCAAACTCTTTTCTAAATCTAATAGATTAAAAATTTCTTCATTTTTCATTGATTGGTGCAAAATGGATTCTATTTGTTCCCGTTTACGGTTAATCATGCGCAAATACTTTAAATAATAGCTGGCGATTTGTTGAAACAGTTGAAAAACGAACCTAGTTTTCTTATAGGTGAAAAAACCTTTGACTTTTTCCCGTTTAAAGTCTTCAATCACAGGGCTCTGTACACTGCACACGGTAATTATAAATTCATCTCTAACAATGATAATACCTAAAGGCACCGTATAAAAATCCTGATCACTTTCGCTGTAAGGAATATCCACAATGATCAGGATCTGGTCTCCTTCTTGATCAATGCGAGCTTGCTCATCCAGATCAAGAGGGTGAAAAAGAAATTCCCTCTTTACCCCTGTATGCTCAACCAGCAGGTCGATCTCATGAGGCTCAGGTGCTGTTACATCAATCCAAACCCCTTTGGTAATCTGGCTTTTTTGCAGTGAATTATTATTAGTTTCGGTGATGAAGACTTCCACCATGGATAACACTCCTTTGCCAATATACTTCGTAATTCGTCGCTGTTATCTTTACCTTTACTTCCATCCATACTCTTCATCACCTCCAAAAAAAAACTTCCCGAAAATGGGAAGCCAAGTTTCATCTTCACTCCCCACTCGTTTGAGTTTTAGCTCTGTATAGCTAGGCTGTTCGCCAGCCACATTAGATAAAGCCTTAAGCCGGCCATATCTGCTAACCCATTGGTGTCTCTCGACATTTCTGGGCAGTGGCATCTGTCTATACAGTAGCCTCACCTAACGAGGAATTATTTATTTCAAGTATTATTATACGCTCCTCTTTCTTTGACCGTCAACCAGCCAGTTAAAATTTTTTACTGCCAGCCACCAGGTCCCCAGCCAGAAGACTCCTGCCGCAAAGCCCGCCAGCACATCACTGGGATAATGTACCCCCAGATAGACCCGGCTTAAACCAATACAGAGAAACAAGAATACCGCCAGGGCTGCTGCCATTCTGTTATATGGCCGGGGTAGCAGCTTCCAGGCCCAGTAAGCCAGCAATCCATAGGCAATAATCCCGATCATGGCATGGCCGCTGGGAAAACTAAAACCACTGGCCTCAGTTAACCAGGGCCGGGGTGGCCGGGGACGATGAAAGAGGCGCTTCAAACTCTCCTCCAGCGCCACTCCGCCAATGAGTACAGCCCCGGAAAGCTGGGCTGCCCGCTTCCCGGCCTGAGAATGCCCCAGCAGCCATAAAGCCAGCAAACTCAGAGGAATAACCGCCTTACCGCTGCCCATAAAGGTAATAGCCCGCATTAGTTCGGTCAGCCAGGGCTGGCGCCAGCCCTGAATCCAGCCTGACACCAGGGAATCAAAAGGGTAAAGCTCATGATAGATTAGATCCTCAGCCAGTTTGGCAAACCAGAACAGTCCCAGCCCGGTCAAGGCCCAGATCAGTACCATTTTTTTCTTCATTTCGCTCACCTCTCCAGGTTCTTGCCGGTAATAAAGGCTTTAGCCACCAGTTGCTCTCCCTGCCGTACTGTTACTTCAATTTTGGCTACCCGACGGGAGGTGGAAAGGACGGCAGCCTCTACTTCTACCTGCTGGTCAAAGGGTACCGGCTCTATATGTAACAGAGTTAGGCTCTCGGTGGACAAGTCCAGACGTTTGCGGCGTTTAAGGGCTATATAAGCGGTGGAATTAATCAATGTAACCAGCACACCTACCGATGCAAAGCCAAATTCATTGGTCATAAATTCTGTAATTTCCCCCAGCAGCTTCACCCCCAGCTCGGTATCTTCCATGCGAAAACCGGAAAGGACAATATTATCCAGGGTATCAGTTATATGGGGCTGCTTCTGCAGATGCTGGTAGGCATTGATAATATCCTGCCGGCTGAGCACCCCCACTGCCCTGCCCCTGTCATCCACTACAGGTAGCAGCTCCTGGCCCTCCCAGATCATCAGACGGGCGGCATGACCAATGGAGACATCCTGTTCAACTGTAACTGCCGGCCGCATTACCGCCGAAATCGGTTCATCCTCTTCCCGACCAAACACATCTACGGGGGTAACCAGGCCAATAACCTCCCCGGCCTCGTTCAAAACAGGGAAACGGCTGTGGTGATATTTCTCCACCGCGGCGTGCCAGTCTGCAATCCGGTCAGTTGCTTTTAAATAGCGAAACTCCCGCACCATAGCATCTTCTACCAGCACAATCTCCTTGTCCGGCATGGCTGCCAGCAGGGCCCGGTTAATAATACTGGTCACAGCAAAAGTGTCATAGGGGGTGGAAATGACCGCCCGATTTTTTTGCCGGGCCAGCTGGATAATCTCTTCTTCCGGGGTAAAGCCCCCGATAATCAGCAGATGGGCCCCCAGCTCCAGGGCCGCCCGCTGAGCATCAGTACGGTTACCCACAATAAAGACACTGCCCTCTTCAACATAATGGGGCAATACATCCACCGTTGACGCTCCAATTGTAAAAGCTTTAATCCCTCGGCTCAAATACTCTTCACCTGTAAGCACTGTACCCTCAACCAGGCGCTTGATTTCAGCCAGGGTTAGATCCTCAATTTCCCGTGCCTCCGGAGTTTCGATCCGCACTGTACCTACTTTGGGAATGGAACTGACCAGCCCCTGGGCCTCCGCCTCCTTGATGGCCCGATAGGCTGTACCATCACTTACTTCCAGCTCCCGGGCAATTCGCCGCACCGAAACCTTGGTTCCAACCGGTAATGCCTCAATATACTGCAATATCTGCTCATGTTTGGTTTGTGGTGCCATGGTCCGCACTCCTTCCTCTCCTGTGTTGCATAACAACCCGATTGTGCTACCATTATTGTATCATAGTTTTCCCTGCTGGTACAATCGACTTACCCATCATTCGCCTCCATTATTTCCAGTTCCCGGGATTTTATGCGCTGATCCCCGATTTCCGAATAAAGAATCCCTGCTAAAATCAATGTCCCTCCCAGCCACAGCTGCAGGGTTGGTGTCTCTCTTAGAAAGACAAATGCAAACACCGCTGTAAAAACTGGCTCCAGAGTAAAGATTATAGCTGCCCGCTGGGCCGATGTAAAGCGCTGGCCCCAGTTTTGCAAAAATAATACCAGACCGGTGGCTATTACCCCCATGTACAGTAAACCCAGCCAGGTTGCCTTTCCGGCCATCAGCCAGCTTTCCCCGGTCCACCAGGAGAACAGCCAGCAACCCAAACCGATCACCAGTAACTGCAGCCAGGTAAAGGGGCCGGTAGGGTAGCGGCCGGCATAACGGGAAACCAGCACAATATGGAGGGCAAAGGCAATGGCACACAGCAGGGTCAGTACATCTCCCCGGTTAAACTCGCCCTGCACCAGTTCCGGAGACCAGGAAAGCAAAGCCAGCCCGGTGAAAGCCAGCAGTGACCCCAACCAGACTGCCCGGGAGGGCTTTTGCCCGTAAAGGAAAAAAGCTACTACCGGGGTTAATACCACCGCCAGGCCGGTTATGAAAGCTGACTTGGAGGCAGTAGTGCTCAATAAGCCCAGGGTCTGCAGAACAAAGCCAGCGCCCAGAATCAATCCCAGCTTGATCCCTGCCCACCAGCCCCCCGCCTGCAGGGCTTTAATCTGCCGCCAGAAGATCACCCCCAGCACCAGAGCCGCAATGGTAAACCTGATGGCCAGATAGCTAAATGGCGGCATCTCCCCCAGCCCCAGCTTAGTCACAATAAAAGTAGTGCCCCAGATCAGGGTCACTACCAGTAAAGCCAGCTCCCCTTTATTTTTCAGCAATTTTTTCCCCTCCTTTATCTTCTCCTATTATAACTGAATTTGGCAAAGTTTGCACCAGCAGTTAAAATATAATCAGAAAATTATTTCAGGAGGTTGAGAGCTATGAAGATTACATTTCTCGGTCATGCCGGCTTCTGGCTGGCAGGAAACCAGACTCGAGTTGCCATCGATCCGTTTCTGACCGGCAATCCCGTCGCCAAACATCAGCCCGGGGAAATCCAGGCCGAATATATCCTGGTCAGTCACGGCCATGGTGATCACCTGGGAGATAGTGTGGCTATCGCCCGCCAGAGCAATGGCACCATTGTCAGCGTTTTTGAAATCGCCAACTACTGTGCCACCCAGGGGGCCACTGTCCATCCCATGCATATCGGCGGCAGCTACAATTTCGGCCCGGTGAGAATCAAGCTAACCCCGGCTCTGCATGGCAGTTCCAGCGGCGAATACCCTGCCATCTATCTGGGCAACCCCTGTGGCTTTATCGTGGAAATGGATGGCTTGACCCTCTATCATTCCGGCGATACGGGACTCTTTGGAGATATGGCCTTGATCGGCCGCCGGCATGTGCTGGATGTAGCCTTTATCCCCATCGGGGATAATTTCACCATGGGTCCTGATGATGCCCTGGAGGCGGTGAAAATGCTTACCCCCCGTTATGTGATCCCCATGCATTACAACACCTGGCCCCTGATCGCCCAGGATGCCACCAGTTTCAAACAGCGGGTAGAAGCGGAAACAGGAGCGGAAGTAATTATCCTTAATCCGGGTGAGAGCTGGAAAATACAGTAAAAATATGACAACGTCTTCACAACATCTTCACAAAATCTTCATAAATTCGACATATTTTAGCCAAAAATGTATATTACACTATGTAATAGATAAACTAATTAATAGCGAAGGGGGACTGTATTATGAAAAAAACAATTGTAACCTTTGTAACTGCAGCTGTGCTGGCTGTGCCATCTTTGAGTTTCGCTGCTGAAACTCAGTTTAGCGACATAACCAACCATCCCGCCGCCCCTTATATTCAGTTCATGCAAAGTAAAGGAATGGTAAAGGGCACGGGAAACGGCCAGTTTCATCCCGACATGAAAATGGACCTGAAGCATCTCAACCGTTTACTTACCAGAGTATCCGGCAAAGAAGCCAGCCTGACCATGACTCACCGGGTAGCAGTAATTAAAGGTATTGTAGATCTGTTCGGTTTAAATAGCGCCGCTGAGGCATTAACCGCTGAAGAAACCACCGCACTCCTGTCTGCATACAATGACCAGCAGGACATCCCGGATGCAGACCGCAAGGCCGTTGCTTATCTCGTACAGCAAGGTGTACTGGTGCCTGCAGAGGAAAACAACCAGTTGCGCCCCCATCAGGAAATTACCCGCGCCGAAGCAGTAACACTGCTGGCCAAACTGGCCCAGAAAAATTTAATAACCTTAAACAACAGTCCCGAACTGGCTGATAAAATGATGGATGCAAAACAAACCAGCATGAATATGAAACAGGGCATGATGAAGGAAAAAATGGCTAAAATGATGGCTGAACAACAGACCAGAATTATGCAAATGGAAAAAATGCTGTCTACGATGAATGGTGAACAGAAAGAAAAAATGATGCAATTAATCAAAGACATGAAAGCCATGATGGCAGAAATGAAAATGATGATGGCTGAATCCGGTATGATGGGACAAACTGGCCAGCCCCATCCCACCGGGCATAAAATGTAAAAGAGGGCTCTTAGCCCTCTTTTTATTCTATCACTACCAGCACTTCATTCATACCCACGTTCTGGCCTTCACTGACCAGCACTTCCTTAACGGTACCAGCCTGTTTGGCAGCAATTTCATTTTCCATTTTCATCGCTTCCAGTATCACCAGCACCTGCCCGGCATCTACCTTATCCCCCGGCTTGACCTTTACACCTTTGATTACCCCCGGCATGGGAGCAGTAACCTGGCCGTTGCCACCGGCAGCCGGTGCCGGGGCAGCCATCGCAGGAGGCGGCGGTGTCGCCGCCGGTTGCGCCGGACGCTGAATGGTGGCCGGCGTCTGGGCCCCGGCTTCAGTGGGCAGTTCCTCCACCAGAACTTCATAAGCTATGCCATTAATGGTTATTCGCAACTTTTTCATGCATCTCTCCCCTTCCTACCTCAGCAGTCTGCTTTGCATCTGCTGATACAATCCCAGCACTCGCCAGGGACTGCCGCCAGCCAAACCGCCGTCCCTGTCTGCTCTCCTGATTTCTCTTATCTGTAACGGCTTGCCATCACTGACTGCATCCACGGCTGCAGCAATCACTGCCAGCAATTCCGGGGTCAGTTCCCCTCCGGTCCCGGCCACCCTCTGATTGTCACTGCCGGTAACCGCCTTTACCGCTTCAGGTCCAGGTCGAGGTACAGCCTCAGTCACCGGCGGGCGCACCGCTGCTTTTTCCTTGGGTGCCAGGGGTCCCATGCGGGTAGTGAGGAAATTGGTATAGACCTCCCCTTTCTGAAAATAGAAATTATCCAGCACCTGTAGATGAAAGGGGATGGTGGTAGTTACTCCTTCAATGAGAAATTCCTTGAGACAGCGGCGCATGCGCTGAATGGCTTCCTGCCGGTCATGCCCCCAGACAATCAGTTTGCCGATCATGGAATCGTAGAAGGGAGTAATAGTATACCCCTGGTAAGCTGCACTGTCCAGCCGCACCCCGAAACCGCCCGGCGGACGGTAAAAGGTGATAGTACCTGGATTGGGCAGGAAATTGTTAAAGGGGTCTTCGGCATTGATCCGGCATTCAATGGCATGGCCGCGGATCTGGATATCCTTTTGCTCATAACCCAGAGGCTCTCCGGCCGCAATGCGAATTTGCTCCTTGATCAAATCGATTCCGGTAATCATTTCAGTCACGGGATGCTCTACCTGAATCCGGGTGTTCATTTCCATGAAATAAAAGTCGCCATCCCGGGTCAGGAGAAATTCCACCGTGCCAGCACCGGAATAGTTAACGGCCTGAGCTGCCCGGACCGCCACTCCCCCCATGATTTCGCGCAAGCGGCTGCTGAGGGCAGGAGACGGCGCTTCTTCAATCAATTTCTGATTCCGGCGCTGTACCGAACAGTCCCGTTCTCCCAGATAAACTACGTTGCCGTGGTTATCAGCCAGAATTTGAAACTCGATGTGACGGCAGTTCTCCAGATATTTTTCCAGATAGACATCAGGATTATTAAACCAGGTTTGGGCTTCAGAACGGGCTGCCCGCCAGGCCTCGGCAAACTCCGACTTCTGCCGGACAATCCGCATCCCCCGGCCGCCCCCGCCGGCAGCTGCTTTTAACAGCACAGGAAAGCCCATTCTGGTAGCCAGTTTCAACGCTTCTGCCTCCGACTCAATAATAGCTTCACTGCCTGGTACTACCGGCACTCCGGCCTTGATCATGGTTTCCCGGGCCACCGCTTTATCCCCCATGGCTTCGATGGCCTCCGGGGAGGGGCCGATAAAGACCAGACCGTTTTCAGCACAGCGCCGGGCGAAATCAGCGTTTTCCGCCAGGAAGCCATAGCCGGGATGCACCGCCTGGGCACCAGCTTTGACAGCCACCTCGATGATTTTTTCCGCCTCCAGGTAGCTGCGGGGGCCCCCGAGGCAATAGGCCTCATCGGCCAGCTGCACATGCAAACTATGGGCATCCGCTTCGGAATAAACGGCCACAGTGGCGATATCCAGTTCATGACAGGCCCGGATAATCCGAACCGCAATTTCTCCCCGATTGGCAATCAGGATTTTTTTAAACACGGCTCTCCCTCCTTTAGAACGGAATATTGCCGTGTTTCTTCGGCGGCCGGCTTTCCCGTTTATTGCGCAGCATGTGCAGGGACTGAATCAAGCGGGCCCTGGTCTGCCGGGGATCGATAACGTCATCCACCAGCCCCTTGGCACAGGCCACATAGGGGTTGGCAAACCTTTCGCGGTATTCCGCCGTCCGGCGCGCCCGCACTTCCTCTGGATTATCGGCACTGTTGATTTCATCCTTGAAGATGATATTGGCTGCACCATCGGGACCCATAACGGCGATTTCCGCTGTCGGCCAGGCCAGGGCCACATCAGCCCCCAGCGAGCGGCTGCACATGGCCACATAAGCTCCTCCGTAAGCCTTGCGTAAAATCACCGTCATCAACGGCACTGTCGCCTCTGAGTAAGCGTAAAGGATTTTAGCTCCGTGACGAATAATACCCCCGTATTCCTGGGCCGTGCCCGGCAAAAAGCCAGGTACATCCACAAAAGTGATGATGGGGATATTGAAGCAATCACAGAAACGGACAAACCGGGCGATTTTGTCCCCGCTGTTGATATCCAGACAACCGGCCAGCACTTTGGGCTGGTTGGCCACAATGCCCACACTGTAGCCATCCAAACGGGCGAAGCCCACCACACAGTTTTCCGCCCAGTAGCGATGAACTTCGAAGAATTCGCCCCCATCCACTACTGCCTGGATGACATCCCGGACATCATACTGTTTGTTAGGTTCTGTGGGCACGATTTTCAGGATGTCTTCCGCCCGGCCGAAGGGCTCCCGTGGCTCCACCCGGGGCGGTTCCTCCATATTGTTCTGAGGTATATAGGAAAGGAGGGTGCGTATCTGCCGCAAACAGTCCTCTTCATTATGAGCCAGGAACTGGGCCACCCCGGAAACATGGTTATGGGTCATGGCACCTCCTAGTTGTTCAGTGGAAACATCCTCCCCGGTAACAGCCTTAATCACCTGCGGACCGGTGATAAACATCTTGGAAGTCTCCTGCACCATAAAGATAAAATCGGTGATAGCCGGGGAATAGACGGCTCCACCGGCACAGGGCCCCATAATGGCCGATATCTGGGGTATCACCCCTGAGGCCAGGGTGTTGCGGTAAAAGATATTGCCATAAGCGGAAAGGGCCATCACCCCTTCCTGGATACGGGCACCCCCCGAATCATTGAGCCCGATCACCGGGGCCCCCGATTTCATGGCTAGGTCCATGATTTTGCAAATTTTGAGAGAATGCATTTCCCCCAGGGCCCCGCCATAGACGGTAAAATCCTGAGAAAAAACGTAGACCAGCCGGCCATTGATGGTACCATAACCGGTGACAACCCCTTCACCCAGCTGTTCATCACTCTTGCCAAATTCAGGCGCTTCCCCCTGGACAAACATATCGGTTTCCACAAAGGAGCCTGGGTCCAGGAGCAGCTCAATCCGCTCCCGGGCTGTCATTTTACCGGCCATATGCTGGCGCTGGATGCGCTTGATTCCGCCCCCTAGCTTGAACTTTTCCCGGCGGGCGGCCAGTTCTTGCAGTTTTTCTTCAATGGTCGCCATTATTTCCCCTCCTGCCGTTCACAAAGTTCAATCAAGAGGCCCTGGGTGCCTTTGGGATGGAGAAAAGCAATTCTGGCTCCTCCTGCCCCCTGGCGTGGGGTCTCATCGATCAGCGGAACCCCTTGCGCTTTCAGCTCCGCCAGTGTCTGTTCCAGGTTTTCCACCCGGAAGGCCACATGCTGCAACCCCGGCCCTTTGCTGGCAATGAATTTGGCAATGGGGCCATCGGGGTCAGTTGATTCCAGCAACTCCACCTTGGTTTCCCCGACAGGCAGGAAGGCCACCCGGACTTTCTGGGCCGGTACCTCCTCAATTCCCTTCACTTCCAGGCCCAGAATATCCCGGTAGAGAGCCAGCCCCTCTTCTAAGGAGCGGACGGCAATGCCCAGATGGTCAATTTTCTTCAGCATGACCATCACCTCCCAGCCGCTCTTGAATAAACTCCACAATAGCGGAAGTGGGCGTACCAGGAGTGAATATTTCCGCCAGACCGGCCGCTTTCAGGCCCGGGATATCTTCCTGTGGTATAATCCCCCCGCCAATCACCAGTATGTCCTCAATCCCCTGGGCCCGCAGCAGTTCCATTACCCGGGGAAAAAGCTCATTATGGGCTCCGGACAGGCAACTGAGCCCGATTACCTGCACATCCTCCTGAATGGCCGTGGCCACAATCTGTTCCGGAGTTTGCCTGAGCCCGGTATAGACCACTTCCATGCCGGCATTTCTGAGCGCCTGGGCTACGATTTTTGCCCCCCGGTCATGACCGTCCAGACCGGGTTTGGCCACCAATACCCTGATTTTTTTCTCCACCTGCTACCCCCCTCTTTCTCCCATAACTCTATATTGTCAAATGCTGCTGATGTTCTCCGAACACCCGCCGCAAAGTATCGCAAATCTCTCCCAGAGTAGCATATACTCTGACCGCCTGCAGGATGGCAGGCAGCAAGTTATCCGTGCTACAGGCCGTCTCCTTCAGGTTTTGCAAGGCATTAGCAACTGCCAGGTTGTCTCTCTCCTGTTTCAAAGCCTGTAACCGGGCCACCTGTTCCTTTCCTACCGCCGGATCCACCCGCAGGATTTGCGGCTGTTTTTCCTCCGGCAGCACGAACTTGTTGACTCCTACGACAATCCGCTCTCCGGATTCGATTTCCATCTGGTAGCGGAAGGCTGCTTCCTGAATCTCCTTCTGCTGGTATCCCAGCTCAATAGCCCGGACTGCCCCGCCCATTTCCTCAATTTTGTTCAGGTACTGCCAGACCCTGTTCTCAATCTCAGAAGTCAAGGACTCAATGAAGTAAGAACCAGCCAGGGGATCAATGGTATCCGTTACCCCGGTTTCATAGGCGATCACCTGCTGGGTCCGCAGGGCAATCAGAGCTGATTCCTCGGTCGGCAAAGCCAGGGCCTCATCCCGGGAATTGGTATGCAGGGATTGGGTTCCCCCCAGAACTGCACTCAAAGCCTGGAAAGCCACCCGCATTATATTGGTATCAGGTTGCTGGGCTGTCAGGGTACACCCTGCCGTCTGGGTATGGAAGCGCAACATCCAGGAGCGGGGATTTTCCGCCTTAAAACGTTCCCGCATGATTTTGGCCCAGATCCGGCGCGCTGCCCGGAACTTGGCGATTTCCTCAAAGAAATTGGAATGGGCATTAAAGAAGAAAGATAAACGGGGTGCAAAATCATCCACCTTCAGCCCGGCTTTGATGGCTGCTTCCACATAGGCGATGCCATTGGCCAGGGTAAAAGCTACTTCCTGAACCGCCGTCGAACCCGCCTCCCTGATATGATAACCACTGATACTGATGGTATTCCAGTTGGGTACATGCCGGGAACAGAAGGCAAAAATATCGGTAATCAGGCGCATGGAGGGTTCCGGCGGGAAAATATAGGTTCCCCTAGCGATATATTCCTTGAGAATATCATTCTGGATCGTGCCATTGAGCTGTTCTGGCCTGACCCCCTGTTTTTCCCCTACAACGATGTACATAGCCAGCAACACTGCTGCCGGGGCATTGATAGTCATCGAGGTGGAGACTTTATCCAGGGGTATGCCTTGCAAAAGAATTTCCATGTCCTGCAGGGAATCGATAGCCACCCCCACTTTGCCTACCTCCCCCCGGGCCATGGGATGATCGGAATCATAGCCAATCTGGGTAGGCAGGTCAAAAGCCACCGAAAGCCCTGTTTGACCCTGTTCCAGCAGGTAATGGAAGCGGCGGTTGGTTTCCGCAGCTGTGCCGTACCCGGCATACTGGCGCATGGTCCAGAATCGGCCCCGGTACATGGTGGGCTGAACCCCACGGGTAAAGGGATATTCCCCCGGGAAACCCAGCTGTTCCAGATAATCCAGGTCTTTTGTATCTTCCGGAGTGTAAAGTCTTTTGATCTCAATCTCTGAAGTGGTAGCAAACTTTGCCTGTCGCTCCGGTGTCCTGGGCAATATCTTTTCTTCCACTTTCTTTTCCCAGGCTGCCAGTTTCTCCCTCATTACCTCGCCCCCTCCTTATTTCTTGAGCGCCTGCTTAAGCAATTCCGGTACCTGCCAGGGCAATTCCGCTACCCGGGCTCCTGCTGCCGTCAGAGCCTCCACCTTGCTGGCAAAAGTGCCTTTGCCCCGTTCCACAATGGCCCCAGCATGGCCCATACGCTTGCCAGGAGGCGCGCTCTTGCCGGCCAGGAAGGCCACCACCGGTTTGGTCATGGTCTTGATATATTCCGCCGCCACCTCTTCAGCATTACCGCCGATTTCCCCGACCAGGATCACCGCTTCCGTGTCCGGGTCAGCCTCCAGCTGTTGTAACACATCGACAAAGGACAGCCCCACTACCCGGTCACCGCCCAAGCCTACTACGGTAGATTGCCCCAGCCCCTGTCGGGTCAGGTTGTAGACGATCTCATAGGACAGGGTGCCACTGCGGGCTACTACCCCTACTTTACCGGGCAGGAAAATCTGGTTGGGCATAATCCCCATTTTGCACTGACCCGGAGAAATGATCCCGAAGGTGTTAGGCCCGACTACAGTTGTCCCCCGTTCCCGGGCAAAAGCCATGATTTCCATTTCATCATGTAAGGGCACATGCTCGGTAATGATAACCACCGTTTTTAGACCGGCATCTATGGCTTCAAAAGCTGCATCCTTTACCAGTGGCGCCGGTATGAAGATAATGGAAGCTGTGGGCTGAACCGCTTCCACCGCCTGAGCTACCGTATCAAATACCGGTACCCCATGCACTTCCTGTCCGGCCTTGCCCGGGGAAACCCCGGCTACGATATTGGAACCATAAGCCAGCATCTGGCGGGTATGAAAACTGCCCTGATTACCGGTAATCCCCTGCACCAGTACCCTTGTATCTTTGTTAATAATAATCGCCATCTCCCTGCTCCCCCTTAACCTGCTTGTTTGGCCAGTTCTACCACTTTGGCCGCTGCTTCTGCCATGGATTCATAGGCTTCTACCCCGATTTCCTTCAGGATAGCCACCCCTTCTTCCTGGTTGGTTCCCACCAGGCGAATCACAACCGGCACAGTGATGCCCAGTTTTTCCTTGACCCTGACGAAAGCCCGGGCCACATCATCACAACGGGTAATCCCGCCAAAGATGTTGATCAGTATGGCTTTGGGCTGAGTGGAAAGAAGAATTTCCAGGGCCCTGGCAGTGGCCTCTTCACTGGCACCGCCGCCAGCATCCATGAAATTGCGGGCTCGCCCGCCATAATATTGCAAAATATCCAGGGTGGCCATGGTAATCCCGGCTCCATTGGCCATAACAGCGATATCCCCGTCCAGCTCTACGTAAGAAATCCCCAGTTCATGGGCCAGCCTCTCCCGTTCTGTCCGTTCCTCCACCCTGGGCAATCCTGCCGGATAGCGGAAAGCCGCTTCATCATCAATGTTAATTTTGCCATCAGCAGCCAGCAATTTGCCCTCACTTATCACCAGAGGATTGATTTCCACCAGTTCACAATCATAGCGGCGGAAGATCTGCCACAATTTCTGCAGGAGCACAGTCATCTGCTTGTATATATCTCCAGCCAAACCCAGCCGCCGGCTGATTTCCCGGGCCAGATAGGGCATAATCCCCCGGTTGATATCCAGATGCAGCTTGACCAGGTATTCTTCCGGCACTTCCTCGATATCCATGCCCCCCTGGGCCGATGCGATTAACAGGGGTCTGCGGGCGCTGCCATCCACTGTAATCGCTACATAGATCTCCTTTTCGATCCCTATCTTTTGTTCCACCAGCAAGGTTTCCACCCGATAGCCCTTGATTTCCATGTTCAGCAATTGCTCTGCCACCTGGAGAGCTTCTTCCGGGGTGCTGGCAAACTTGATGCCTCCCGCTTTGCCCCGGCCCCCTACCAGCACCTGGGATTTCAAAGCCGCCGGCCCGAGTTCCGCCACCGCCCGGGCTGCTTCCTCAGGGGTGTTCGCCACTCGTCCAGCAGGCACAGCAATGCCTTCCTGGCGAAAGATTTCCTTGGCCATGTACTCGAACAACTTCATCCCCTATCTCCTCCTTTACTCCCTTTTGTTGTCTATCACTCAAAGACAAATGCCCATATTTGTAGCTTGTCTTTGCCGTGACTATAAGTTATGCAAAAAACAGGCCAAAATTAAGATTTTTCAGTAAATTCAAGTGATAAAAATAAGTAGATGGCAATATTTTGCCAGACAACCTCCCGACTCCGCAATCATTTGCAGAAACTATCTGCAATTTTTTTCAGTAGTCTGCAAATAAATTCATAGCGCAAAATGGCTATTGAAATTGTAGCGAATTTATTCTACAATTATAACGATTTTGTGTTGAACGTGTCTAAGGAGGCACCAGAGCAGTGGTTAGAAAGTTTGCCATCTACAGTATTGCAACAATGATAATCTTAGGTGCAATCCTGGGTTTTGATTTGAATAATACCATTAAAGAAACGGCCATCTGGCTGTTCAAGCAGCAAATCAAGGCTCAGCAACTGCCTTTAATGCGTGATCATATAAATTCGACGGACTTTGCTGCCATTCCTGCTCCCAGGCGATTGGCTGAGCTGGATAATTTCTTCAATGCCTATCTGGCCAGCAACCAGGTCTTGCTCATCAAGCTCTGGAACTCGCAGGGAATGATCGTCTATTCCACTGATCACAAATATATCGGAAAGCAGGAACCCAATAACCCGGATATCAAAACCGCATTAAGCGGACAGATCATAGCAGAATTTACCGATGACTACTCTGCTACCGCCCATGCCGAAGCAGCCGGCCTGACCAAAAACTATCAGGAATTAATTGAAGTCTATCTGCCCATCGAAATCAATGGCAAGATTACCGGCATATATGAAGCCTACTGGAATACTGAAGAACTTTTTGCCAAACTTAAACAGGTGGCCCTTAGCGTCTGGGGCCTGATTGGAGCCAGTTTTTTCATCCTCTTTATTGTCCAGTATCGCATTGTCTTTGGCGCGGCCAACACCATTTCCCACCAGAAAAATGAACTGGATCGTATTGAAAAACGCTTGATCCGTTCTCTCAGTGAACAACAACAAATCTACCGGGGTACCATCCAGTCCCTGCTGGCCGCCCTGGATGCCAAGGACCATTATACCGCCGGTCACAGCCTGCGAGTGGCAGACTATGCCCTCCTGCTGGGTAAAAAAATCGGTTTACCCGCCGAGAGACTACGAATTCTGGAGGAAGCTGCCCTGTTCCATGATATCGGCAAAATCGGTATTCCCGAACACCTGCTGGGTAAGCCGACAGACCTTACTAAAGAGGAATATGCCGCCATGCAAACTCATGTCCGCATTAGCAGCCAGATTATTGGTGTGATGGACGGTTTCAGTCAACAGGCCCGCATCATTCTCCACCACCACGAACACTGGGATGGATCCGGTTATCCTGTCGGTCTGGCAGGAAAGGCCATCCCCCTGGAAAGCCGCATCCTGGCCATAGCTGACACCTATGATGCTCTCACCACTGACCGCCCTTACCGCAAGGGCCTGTCCCGGGATGAAGCCCTGCTGCGGCTGGCAGCGGCCAGCGGCACCCAGTTTGACCCGGAGCTGACCGAACTGTTTATAGCTATCATCCAGAAAAAATAAATTCCCCCTGACTGGCACAAGCTACTGTCAGGGGGTTGTTTTTATACAGTTTACCTCTACTGTTGATATTGTTCCCTTTTACAGTGGTTGCAAATCCCATAAAATTCCAGGCGATGTCCCCGAATTTCCGCCCCACTCACCGCAGCTGCGGAAGTTTCCAGCTGGTGCATTACCGGCAGTTCCAGGTCATAAACCCGGCCACAGTTTTCACAGACCAGATGATAGTGGGGTACCGGATTGCCATCAAAACGGCTGAAACTGCTGCCATAATTCAATTCCAGAATCTCGCCCATTTCCGCCAGCTGGTTGAGGTTGCGGTACACAGTCCCCAGGGACAGGTTAGGAATCTGCTTGCGTGCCTCCATGTAGATCCAGTCAGCAGTAGGATGAGACCTGGTGGAACGCAGAACCTCAAGGATTATCTTTTTTTGTCTGGTCATCCGGGTCTGTTTCATGGCCCCGTCCCCTCTCATAACGATAATCATTTCTAATTACATTATAAAACCTGTACCAGCTATCGTCAAGCAAATGAGAGATGGCGGGACAAAATTTGTTCCAGATGACTGATAGTGTTGCACTCCAGTAAGCGGGCATGTTGCCCCAGTAACCTGGGGGCCCGGGTCAGAGGCCACTCCTTGCGGGGCAGGGTATTGAGCCAGAGGATATGCTTGACCCGTCCCCGCACCTTCTTAAGCCGGGCTGCTGCCTGTTCCAGCCCGGTGGTCTTGCCGTCACTGAGCAAAATCACCAGCGTGGAAGGAGTCAGCACCCGCTGATAATCCCGTTCCAGCTGGGCCAGGGCCTGAGCCAGGTTAGTACCCTGCCCCCAGACCTTGCTGCGGGCCATGATCTCACTCATGGTTTCGGCAAAACCCTGCCTTTGTTTCAATACCGGTGTAATGCGTTCCAGGTCCTCGGCGAAAACGAAGGCTTCCACATCCCGGACCGCTCCGGCCAGACCATAGACGAACTGCAGGACAAACCGGGCATAACGGGCCATGGAACCGGAAACATCACAGATCAGCACTACCCGGGGTTTATCCAGGCGATGATGTCGATATTTGAGCCGAAACATTACTCCCCCGTACTGGATATTGTGGCGAATAGTACGGCGCAGATCCAGTAAACGACGGCGCTGGCTTTGCCGGTAACGGCGGGAAATTTTCACCGCCAGCCGCCGGGTCAGCTGCTGAATCAGGCGGGTTACCCGGGGCAAGTCCTCATCTTCGATGTTCTTCATATCCTGATAGAGCAAGCTATCCTCTTCCGGCACATTCACTACCAGCTGGCTCAGCAGGGCATCCAGCTCCGCATCCCCTGTCTCCAGGGGTTTCAACTGCACCTGCCTGCTTTCCCGTTCTTCCTCTTCAGCCAGCAGTTTGCGTTTCCAGTAATTGAGCTGACTTTGCACCACCCTTTCCATCAGGCCGCGCGGGTCCACAATCTGGTTTCCAGCTGCGTACTGCTGTAAAAAATCCCGCAGTTTTTGCTTTTCCTCTTCCGGCAGGCGGGCATAGGTTTCTTTATCTTCCTGGGATAATTGCAGTTCCTGAGTCCACTCTTCCTCCGGACCGGTGAAAACCAGCTCCGCCTCCGCTTCAGCCAGCTGCTGGGCCTGTTCCTGCTGCTGAGCCGCATACTGGGCTAGCATTTCCGCTACCTGCTCCGGAGGCCGAAAATAACTGGCAAAGGCCTGGCGCACCAGCCGCCGGCTGCGGGCGTCTTTAGCCAGGGTAGTGATGAGAGCAGTCTCTACCTGGGAGCGGCTGGTCCAGTCTACAGCAAGTAAGGCCTCCAGCCCATCCATCACTTCAGCAGTGCTGATACGCAAATTGAGGCTGCGCAGGGCGATAATAAAGCGCAAGTAACGGGCCAGCATATCCATTATTTATCCCTTCTTCCACATCCTGCCCGCTGGCATAAACCAGCACAACCACCGGCTTCCTTGACCATTTCCCGGTCTTCCCGGTGCTTCAGCAGTAAATTCATTGTCTGCTCCAGGTTCCGGGTATTTACTTCTGCTGCGCCCAGGGCCAGCAGTCCCCGGACCCAGTCCAGCGTCTCGGCAATGGAAGGCTTCTTGATGAGGTCCATTTGCCGCAAGGTCTGAACCACCGCCGCAGCCTGTCGGGCCAACTGTTCCTCAGCTTCCGGCACTCTGGTGCGGATAATTGCCAGTTCCTTGTCATAGGAGGGGTATTCAATGTAGAGATAGGCACAACGGCGCTTTAAACCATCAGACAGCTCCCGTTCCGCATTGGAGGTCAGAATCACAATCGGCCGGGTTCGGGCCACCATGGTCCCCAGCTCAGGAATGGAAACAGTAAAATCACTCAGTACTTCGAAGAGGAAAGCCTCAAACTCCGTTTCCGTCTTATCCACTTCATCGATCAGCAATACTACCGGTTTTTCAGCACGAATGGCCTTGAGCAGAGGCCTTTCCAGCAGATATTCCCCGGAAAAGAGATTATCTGCCCCCGGAGCTACACAGCCCATCTCCTTGGCCATCTGGATAGCAATCAATTGTTTTTGATAGTTCCATTCGTACAGGGCTTTAGCTTCATCCAGACCCTCATAGCACTGCAGGCGCACCAGTTCGGTGTTAAAAATCCGGGCTAATACCTTGGCAATTTCCGTTTTCCCTACTCCAGGTGCTCCTTCAATCAACAGGGGCTTGCCCAGTTTCAAGGCCAGATAAACAGTGGTTATGATCTCCTCTTCCCCGATATAACCCTGCTGGCGAAAAGCTTCTTTCAGTTCCGCAACACTGTTAAACATCTTTTCTCCCATCCTTCCCATTCTCTCTTAGCGTTATTATAACACAGAAAGGCAGCAGTCAGCGACTGCCGCCTTTCTCCCTCCCCGGTTAAATGCCCAGGGCCTGGCGCTTTTTCAGAATATGGGCTTCAATGGCATCGGCAGCTTTAACGGGATCCAGTTCCACCAGGAAGCGACCGCCGGTCAGGTCTTCCACATCTTTGGTAAGAATCCTGGTTACCAGTTCAGAGCCCAGTACCGGTGGCGCAGGTGCCAAATGGGTTAGTAAACCAAAGGCTACGGCAAAAGCCCCATCGGCAACTGCTTTTTGTTCCAGATACTCAGGCGCAGAAGCTGCTACCGGCAGCTGGGAAGGATCTACACCCAGGGCATTGGCCAATTCAGTTACCACTACCCCGATACGGCCGATATCCACACAGGAACCGAAGTTCAAAGCAGGAGGAATGCCCAGGGACTGGCAAACCGCCTTCAGACCGGAACCGGCCAGTTCCGCAGCTGCAGGGTCCATCAGACCGGCATTTTCGGTAGCGCTGGACATACAACCGGAATTGATCACCAGAATATCCCGCTTAATCAGCTCTTTAGTGAGGGCGATGCCCATGGAATCATGCCCATTGCGGTTGTTGGTGCAACCTACTACCGCGACTACCCCTTTAATAGCACCAGATTTAATAGCATCCAGCAGGGGATTCAGGCTACCGCCCAGAGCAGAAGCTATGCTTTCCAGGCCAAAGCCTGCTACCACCGGCTTCTGGTTGACCGGAATCACCACATCCTTGCCCCGGTTCTTGTAAGCAGCAATAGCCATTTTCACGATTTCCCGGGCCTGTTCTGCCACTTTTTCCGGCTTGTAATCGATATTGGTTTCCACCCCGGCCATGCGCAGAATGTGGGATACGGAGATCAGTTTAGTGTGGAAGCGGTCAGCCACATATTTCAAGGCCGGAATCGAGCAGTTCATATCCATCATTACCAGATCCACCGCACCGGTAGCAATCATAAATTCCTGGGTTATCCAGTTACCCAGCTGGCCGGCATAGCCGGAACGATTGTGGGCATTTCTCTGCATCAGCTCCTGACCGGTACACATGGAACCATAGACCTTGATGCCTTTGGCGCCAGCGGCTTCCGCCAGCTTAATCAGTTCCGGATCATTGACGGCCTCAATCACGGCAGTGGCCATCAAAGGCACGTGTCCGTGAGCTACAATATTGACCGTATCAGGATCCAGAATGCCCAGGTCTGCCGCGCTCTTCACCAATTTCGGAGAGCCCAGCAGGATGTCCTGCAGGGTGATGGTTGCTACCAGACCCATGTAACCGGCAGCAATGCCAAGCCGCAAAGTAGTGAGTAACAGATCTACCGGGTCACTGGTGATGTTGGACATGGTTTTGGTCAAAGCATCCCGCACCTCGGACAGAGGACCGCCGGGAACAATCCCCAGCTTCTCCCAGGCCTGAATCCTGGTAGGAGGAGCAAACAACTTGACCAGAGCTAGAGGTTCATCGGCTCCTTTGCGCAATTCCACCAGCACAATATCCGCTACCGCTTTGGCCAGTTCATTCACCGGCTGTTCCGGATCCAGCCCCAGTACCTGAGCCAGAGCTTTCAATTTATCAGGATCGCCAATGGTGAAGGGAGTTTTCCCTTCCGCAGTGGCTTTCAGAGTTTTACACAATTCTTCCAGGTGATGGGTATAGGCTGACACTCCGTGCACTGTTAAACGGGCCAGATTTCGGGCAACAATAGTATCAGCAGTAGCTCCGCAGATCCCGTAAGGAGCTTTGGGAGTAATCCGACAGGGACCATGACTGCACAGCTGGCAGCAGATTCCCTTTTTCCCGAAATCGCACTGAGGCTGTTGAGCCTGATAACGATCAAATACACTGGGTAAACCCAGCTGGCTCATCCTTTCCTGCAGCTGGTTCACTGATTCGTGGGCTGAATAACAGCTATCCGCTGCAGCACAGCTGGCACAACCATGACTTTCCTTATGATTTTGTTTATTGCCACCCAGCAAAAAATCGAAAATACCCATGACCAGGCCTCCTTTAGTTTTGTTCAGGGCTAATTATACCGGAGGCAGACAGCAGGTTACTGTAAGCAAAAACAAAAAAGAGTGTGAGATTGCTCACACTCTACAACCAGCGTTCCAGTTCCTTTTGTTTGAGAATGGTGATTTTTTTGCCTTCCAGTTTAATGATTCCACTGCGGGCCAGGTCCTGCAAAATCCGGGTTGCCGTCTCCCGGGAAGTGCCAGCATAATTGGCCAGTTCCTGACGGTCCAGGTAGAGGTTAATGACTGTGCTTTCCTTGCAAACTGCACACTCACTGCCGAAACTTTCGGCGAGCCTTAGTAAGGTAGAAGCAACCCGACCGTAGGTGTCTTTCTGAACCAGTTCCACCAGCCGTTGCTGGGCTTCCCTGAGTTTTTTGGCCATGTCCTTCAGCAACTGCACCGTCAGGGAGGGATGATGTTCCAGCCACTGGTAAAGATCAGCATTACGGATAATGCCAATCTGGCTTTCCTCAATCGTTTCCGCCGAAGCTGGATAAGGCCCGCCATCAAAAAGGGTAACTTCGGCGAAAATATCACCGGGCTGACGGAAATGCAAAATCTGTTCCTTGCCATCACTGGCCATTTTGTAGATTTTTACTTTCCCCTGCTGGACAAAATGCAAACCCTCTCCGGGCTCCCCTTCCAGAAAAATCAGCATGTCTTTTTTATAATTCCTCACCCTCACCAGTTTGGCTAGTTCGTTCAGGGCCTCTTCCGGCAAACCGGCAAAAAGCGGCAGACGGCGCAAATGTTTACCTGTCAGCTCCACTCAACTCCCCCCTTTTTAACGGATCAATTCCACAAAAACATCTACCAGTTGCGGGTCAAACTGGGTACCCCGGCAATCCAGCAAAATATTAATCGCCTTTTCCTTTGACATCCGGCTGCGATAAGGCCGGTCACTGGTCATGGCATCATAGGTATCAGCTATGGCCATAATCCTGGCCTCAATGGGAATTTCCTCTCCTTTCAGCCCATCAGGATAACCTCGCCCGTCATAACGCTCATGGTGATGGCGGACCAGTTCGGCATGTTCAGCAAATACCCTGGTAGAGGCAATGATTTCGGCACCAATTACCGGGTGTTTTTTCATTTCTTCAAATTCTTCCGTGGTCAGGGAATCCTTTTTGTTCAGAATTTGCTCGGGAATACCGATTTTGCCGATGTCATGGAAAAGGGCGGCTTCTTCCAGCAAATCCAGACGCTCCTGAGGCAAATTAACAGCTCTCCCCAGTAAAAGGGCATAGTCAGTCACCCGCATGCAATGCCCGGCAGTATAATGATCCTTGGCATCCAGGGCACTCATCAGAGCTTTAATGGTACCTACATGGATGGCCTCCTGGGCCGCCATGGTCTCATCCAGACGACTGGTCAGGCGCCGAATGGCCACATTTTGTTCCTCAATGGTTTTAGCTGCCCGCTTAACAATCTGGTACAGAGATAAATATAAGACCAGAAAGCTGATGCCAATGAAGAAACGACCGAATTTTTGCCCATTGGCAATATACTCGTAGATATTATCCGCTTCCCGATAAACCTCAAATACGCCCAGCGTCTGACCAGAAGCTTTATCGCGGATGGGAACATAAACCTCTATATAGCGCCTGGATGGATCCAGCTCATCTATCTGGTTTTCCGGTTTCTGCATATCAGCTATTTCCGCAACTATCTTTCCTGCCAGCGCTTCTTTCAGATCACTTTCCTTCGGGAAACTCTGACCGATCAAGTCCCCTTTATTGGAATAAATAATTTGCCCCTGGGTATTCCAGATTTTTACCAGTTTCATTTCCGGTTCATTAGTAATATTTTCCCTGATCACAGTATCGATAGCATCCAGACGAGGGCCGCTCATAGGCTGGCTGAAATCCTCCGGCCGCAAGGAATAGGAAACAATGATATTGACCAGATCAGCTGTCCGTTCTGCCGACACATTCAGTACCTGTTTTTCGAAAAAAACGGAAAAGGTAAGAGCCAGCACCACTCCCAGCAAACTGATGACAATAAAACTGGAGATACTGAATTGCTTAACTAGAGACATCTTTCTTTTCATCCGGTTTCCCTCTCTCTGCTCCATTATCCCTCAAGATAGAGGTCGCGATAATGACAGGCATCTTCCGCCTGGGTCCCCGCTGATTCGCAGATAATCACCGGAGTTGCTTTCCATGCCTTCAATCCCGGAACCAGCCAGCGAAAATCCGGAGGAATTCCATCCGCTACAGTAGCATGCCGTTTTTCTCCACCGGTTGTGTACTCCACCGGACTGAAATGTACATGCAACTTGCTCAGCACATCCGGGCCCAGACCAGCTGCCAGGTCCTCCAGTACCCGATTCATGCCCGCTTCCGTCTCCAGCTCTCCCTGCAAGAGGGCATTGAGGTGACCAAAATCCACACAGGGCAATAGCATGGGGCTGAACTGGCAAAATTCAATCACTTCCGCCAGAGTGCCCACCTGGTTTTTCTTGCCCATGGTTTCCGGGCAAAGATAAACATCCGTCCAGCCCCGGTCTTCCAGTATGGCGATAACCTCTTGTAGCCTCTCTTTTACCAGTTGTACCGCCGTTTCCCGCTCCATCCGGGCCGCTCCGCCGGGATGAAATACCACCCGTTGTGCTCCCAGCCAGCGGGCTGCTTCTACTGACTTGAGCAGGTGTTCCCGGGAACTGGCCTGAATTTGCGGATCCGGTGAGGCAAAATTAATGTAATAGGGAGCATGAACACTAAGGAGAACATCATGCTTAACCGCTTCTTCCCCCAGCTGCCTGGCCATCTTTTCCGAAATCCGTACCCCGCGGCTGAGCTGATACTCATAGGCATTCAGACCCAGACTGGCCAGATAGGCAGGCATCTGCAGCGAAGACCTGTAACCGGCAGCATAAAAGGAATCAGGGTTGCCTGCCGCACCAAATCGGATTTTCAACTAACATCGCTCCTTAAATTCCAGCAATATCAATAATGATAATGTATTTCGACAGAAAGGAATAAAATCCTTTTATTTTTATCTGCCTAAAATTTCTTTTACACTTTTTTCAACTGCCGCTCTCTCCACCAGCCAGTAACTGGCTCCACCGATATAAGCCGGCCGGCCCGGCAGAGTAGCCGTTTTGACCTGGTAACCCTCGATAGTCAAAAAAGCCTCAGCCAGCTGGCTTTTTTCCTGCCAGGATAGATTGCTGGTCACCGCCTGATTGATTTTCAGCCAGACCTGAGGCAGCCGCCCCAGGTTTTGCGGCTTTCTGGCTTCCTGCCAGATAGCCTGGAGCAGTTTTTGCTGTCGCCGGGTGCGGCCGATGTCTGCCTGGGGGTCATGGCGAAAACGGGCATAGCCCGCAGCCTGCTGACCATTGAGTCTGTGCCAGCCTTTTTTGAGATTGATTTCCCCCAGGTCATCCCGCCAGTACATATCTTTTTCCACATAGATAGTTACCCCTCCCAGGGCATCTACTACCTGAGCCAATCCTGCTATATCAGTGATAATATAGCGTTCAATAGCAGTACCCAGCAGGTGATTAACTGCCAGCAACAACCCATCGATTTTCCATTTGAAATAGACCCGGTTAATTCTCCCCATCACACCATCAGGCTGCAATACCCGGGTATCGCGGGGAATGGAAAGAGCGCCAATCTGCTTTTTCTCGGAATCCACCCGCACGGCGATAATGGAGTCACTGCGAGGGGTAGGATCGTGAGGGCGCTTGTCCAGTCCTACCAGAAGCACGGTAAAACCCGGTAGCTGGGGTTTACGTACTGCCTGACCGCTAATGGGAGGAGAAATTTTCCCTTCCCGGTACCACCAGATTCCTGCCCCAAAAAGGATGAAAATCAGCAATATCCCCAGCGTACGCCGCATTTCAGGCTACCTCCCTTCTCTGGCCATAGAGCCAGCGCAAGATGATGCCTCCTGCCAGGAGGGCAGTAAAAGAGTAATAGAGATTGATGCCTGACAGGCCGATAGCCAGTAAACCCAGACTGCAAGTTCCGCCATAGAGGACCAGTACCGCCTGCCGCTGGCTTAAACCCCAATCCAGCAGACGGTGATGCAAATGCCCCCGATCGGGGACAAAAACGCCCTGCCCGTTGGCCCGCCGCCGGATAATCGCCAGCAGGACATCACTGATGGGCAAGGCCAGGATAAGCACCGGCACCAGAATGCGTACCAGGGAGAGGGCACCAGCCATTCCTTCCAGAGTTATGGCCGCCAGGGTAAATCCTAGCAACATACTGCCTGTATCCCCGAGAAAAATGCGGGCTGGATGGAAGTTATAAAAGAGAAAGCCCAGTACCGCCCCGGCCAGCACCAGGGCCAGCCGGGCCGCCCGCCATTCCCCGGCCCCGGCAAAAAGCAAGGCCAGAAAAAGGCTGGCAAAAAGGGTAATCCCGCCTGCCAGTCCATCTAAACCATCAGTCAGGTTAATAGTATTGATCAGACCGACGACCCAGAGGATAGAAAATACCGCTCCCAGGCCATCAATATAGAACAGGCCACCAAAAGGATTCACAGCCCACTGACTGTAAAAACCATAGCCCACCAGAATCAGGGCCGCAGCCAGCTGGCCCAGCAGTTTATGCCAGGCTTTCATCCCCCGCCAGTCATCGATTATGCCCAGTAATACCAGCCACAAACTGCTTAAAATCAGCCCTGCCAGCCGGGAATCCAGCCCTACCGCCAGGGGCCAGCCAATAAACAGGCCCAGAGCTATTCCCAGTCCCCCCAGGCGGGGTATAGGCCGGGCATGAATATGACGTCCTCCCGGTTGGGCCACCGCCCCCATTTTTTCGGCTAATTCCATAACCAGGGGCATTGATGCCCAGGTCAAAGCCAGTGCCAGGAAAAAAGGCATAATAACCACCTCCACAGTAATAACTTGCCCCGGCTAACAGGATTTTTTGCATTTTCAGCGAAAACTATAGGGGAGGAGGGGATAAAATGCTAATTGCAGAGATCATGACACCCCAGCCGGTCAGCATCAGTGCTGATGCCCAGGTGGGACAGGCCCTGGAATTGATGCGCACTCACAGTGTTCGCCATTTGCCGGTAATCACCAGGGAGGGCAAACTGGTAGGTCTGCTCAGTGAAACCGATATCCTGCGCCTTTTTCCGCGCAAGGAATTGAATAAGTATGAAGCCAACTTGCTGAGCCGGACCCCGGTCCGACAAATCATGAAAACCG
Organism: Carboxydocella sporoproducens DSM 16521; assembly: GCF_900167165.1. Taxonomy (NCBI): domain Bacteria; kingdom Bacillati; phylum Bacillota; class Clostridia; order Eubacteriales; family Clostridiales Family XVI. Incertae Sedis; genus Carboxydocella; species Carboxydocella thermautotrophica. Next base: position 143,276 of record NZ_FUXM01000001.1, read on the forward strand.
ATCCCCATTTTATTGAACCAACCGCCACGGTTGAAGCAGCAGCCCATCTCTTTGCCAGCTGCCATCTGGATTGCCTGCCTGTGGTGGAAAACCAGCGCCTGGTAGGTATTATCACCGAAACCGATGTTTTTCGCATTTTTGCCACCGCCTTCGGTTTTGCCGAACCCGGTACCCGGGTAACTATTGCCATCAGTCCCCGCAAAGGATTTCTGGCCAGTCTGGTTACCGCCCTTGACCGGTACAATCTCCGGGTGGAAAAACTGGTGGTCTTGCCCGATGAAATTGTTCTCAAACTGGCTCAGGAGGATAAAGAGCTGGTAAAACGAGCCCTCAGCGAAGCCGGTTTTCAGGTCATCCATCTTACCAGTGATCCGCTGGCCTGTCCCTGGACTTAAAAAACCCCCTGGCCTTACCTGCCGGTAAGGTCAGGGGGTTTGATTTAGAAGTAGCGCCAGGTTATATAGATATGGCTTATAACAATCGAGAGCAACATCAAGGGGAAGGCTACCAGCATAAAGCGCAGGAAGCCGATGGGTTTACCCTGACTCTCAGCCATTCCCGCTACAATCACGTTGGCTGAAGCACCTACCAGTGTTCCATTGCCGCCCAGGCAGGCTCCCAGAGCCAGAGACCACCAGAGGGGCTCCAGATTGGCAATCCCGCCGGTCAGGCCTACCTCCTTGATCAAGGGAATCATAGTAGCTACAAAGGGAATATTATCCACAAATGCCGAAGCTATGGCCGCCACCCAGAGAATCAATCCTGCCGCCAGCTCCGTATCCCCGCTGGTGACAGTCAAAGTCCACTGGGCCAGCCGGCTGATTACTCCCGTTTCCACCAGACCCCCTACCAGGGCGAACAGGCCTACAAAGAAGAAAATGGTTCCCCATTCCACTGTATGAAAAGCTTCCTCCAGATCAATCCGGGAGAGCAACAGCAAGAGTACCGCTCCCCCCATGGCAATGGTGGCTGATTCAATATGAAAAACCTGGTGCAGGAAAAAGCCCAGAATGGTCAAGGCCAGTACTCCCAAAGATTGATAAAGCAATGGTCCCTTTTTCAGTTCTCGCGCCGGATCCAGTTGTAACAGCCGTTGCCTGGTCTCCTCATCGATAACCAGCTGCCGCCGGTAAATCAAAACCAGAATCGGCAGGGTGACTGCCATAACAATAATCGCCACCGGGCCAAGGTGCAGCATGAAATCAAGGAAACTCAGCTCCTTGACGGCACTACCAATCATAATGTTGGGTGGGTCCCCGATGAGAGTCGCCGTTCCACCTACGTTAGAAGCGATGATCTCGCTGATGAGAAAGGGTATAGGGCTGATCCCCATTTCCCGGCAGAGAGTAAAGGTAACAGGTGCTACCAGCAAAACCGTGGTGACATTATCCAGAAAAGCGGAAGCCCCTGCAGTTAAAAGACTCAGGTAAACCAGCAAAGCTAACGGCCGCCCCTTTGCCAGCCGCACAGATGTCAGGGCCAGATACTCAAAAACTCCGGTTTTGCGAATAATCCCCACAATGATCATCATCCCGATCAATAAGCCAAGGGTATTAAAATCCACATGATGTAACCCCTGCTCCTGGGTCTCTAAACCCAGCAAAATCATAGCCAGGCCACCGGCCAGGGCTACAGCTGTTCGTGGCAGTTTTTCCGCCACAATCAGAGCATACGTGAGAAGAAAAATTCCCGTCGCCAGTTCCATTTTCCCTATCATTTCCTGCCTCCTTTCTTTTTTACCCTTCTATTATAAATTAAAAATTCATATATTGAAAATAGTGACTCCATACTGATGAAGGAGAGGTGGGTGGAAAATGAGCATCTTCAGATGGGTACTGGTTATGCTTATTTCCTTGCTCCTGGCAGGTTGCAGTCTCAGCAAAGAAGCCAAACCCCCTATCACTGAAAAAAAATTAACCCCGGTCCGTTTGACCGAAGCTGTGCGCAGTGTCTATTATGCTCCCCAGTATGTAGCCTTCAGCCAGGGCTTTTTTCAGGCCGAACACCTGGAAGTTCAGCTTCAAACTGCCTGGGGCGGGGATAAATCTCTAGCTTCCCTGATCAAGCAGGAAACTGATTTTATCCTGGCCGGGCCTGACCTGGTCCTTCAGGCTCGCCGCCAGCACCCTCCCCTTCGGGAATTGCCCCTGGTTTTCGCCCAGTTAACCCGCCGGGATGGTTCCTTTTTAATTGGCCGCCAGCCTGAACCTGATTTCACCTGGAACAATCTCAAAGGCAAAATGGTTATCACCAGCCGCCGGGGAAGCATGCCGGAAATGGCTCTGAACTGGCTATTGCAGCAACAGGGCCTCAAACCTTACCGGGATGTAACATTAGTCCAGAATATCCCGGCAGAATGGGTAGCCGGAGCCTTCATCAGCGGCAGTGGCCATTATCTACAGGCTTTTGAGCCCCTGGCCTTTACTCTGGAAAAACAGGGACAGGGAAAGGTACTGGCCTCTCTGGGCCAGGCTGAGCCAGAATTGCCTTTTGCGGTTTACCTGAGCTTGCCCTCCACTCTGGAATTAAAAAAGACCTCCACCCTGGCCTTCCTGCGGGCCCTGGCCCGGGCCCAGCGCTGGGTGGCAGAACATACCCCGACCGATACGGCCGCTGCCATCAAGCCCTTCTTCCCCGAATACAGCCAGGCAGAACTGGAGCAAATGCTTACCCGCTATTATCAGGCCGGAGTCTGGGCCGAAAGTCCTCTCCCTGCCGCGACTGCTTTTAATAATCTCCAGGAAATGATGGTCAGTACCGGCCAGCTGGCTGCTCCTCTGCCAGAAAAGGAGTTGGTCAATCCAGAGCCGGCCCGCTCAGCCCTGTCCCATTAAAAACATTTGTCCTTGAGCAAATAATATCTCCCCTGTTTGTCAATTCTGCCGCTTTCCTTCAGTTCTTTTAAGGCCTGGACCACAATTACCCGGGAAACTCCCAGCATATCGGCCAGGTCCTGCTGGGTCAGCTGAACCTGGATCACCGTCCCCTGGGGAGTGGAACGACCATGCTCCCGGGCCAGCCGGACCAGTAACTTGCTCAGGCGTACCGGCACGGTATCGGTCAATAACTCCCCCTTGCTTTCCAGAGCCTGATAAAACTTGCTCCCCAGATAGCTAATTAACTGCATGGTCAGGCGGGGCTGAGCCAGCACCGCCTTTTCCAGCTGCTGTCTGCTGATGGTACAGCAGCGGGTGTTCTCCAGAGCGATCGCAGTTACCGGCCAGTTTTGCACTGAAAACAGGTTTTCTTCCCCCAGTACATCCCCTTTGCCAGCAATATCAACAATCACTTCCCTGCCTTCTTCTGTAAACTGGATCAGTTTGACAGAACCCTCTTTGAGCAGAAATACCGTTTCCGCCGGTTCCCCTTGCCGAAACAGTTCCTCCCCTTTTTCCAGGTGCCTTTTCCCTGTATTCTGGCAAATATGCTGGAAAAGATCTTCCTGTACCCCGGCAAAAAGGGGAATATCCCGCAGACAAAAAGCGCATTCCTCCCGCAACACAACCCTCACCTCCAGAATCCCTTGTTTATATTCTCCACTAAATCCCCAATCCCTGCCAGGTCTAACTTTTTCCTCTACCGGTCATACTATGAAAGAAACACAAGCAACAGAAAGGGGATTGGCATGGAGGATAAAATCTATGATATCGCCATCATCGGCTGCGGCCCCGCTGGCCTTTCAGCCGCCATCAATGGTCAGATTCGCCGTAAGTCCATCATCCACTTCGGGACAGATTTTTGTTCCCCTAAATTACATAAAGCCCCCCGGGTGGACAATTACCTGGGCCTGCCGGAAATGAGCGGAGATGAAATGCGCCAGCGTTTTCTCGCCCATTACCAGAGTCTGGGGCTCAATATCCTGCCCCAGCAGGTTACTCAGGTCGCACCTCAGGGAGAAGTTTTTGGCCTGCTGGCCAAAAATGAATTCTACCAGGCCAGAACGGTGATTATCGCCACCGGCATACCTATGGCCCGCTTTTTGCCTGGAGAACAGGAACTGCTGGGCAAAGGAGTAGGCTATTGTGCCACTTGCGATGGTCCCCTTTATCAGGGTAAAACAGTAGCCTACATAGCCGAAAACCCCAAAGGGGAAGAAGAACTGCCTTTCTTGACCCAGATCTGCGGCAAAGTCTACTATCTTCCCCTTTATGAAAAGAATATAGGTTTTCAAGCTGCCAATCTGGAGGTTGTGTTCATTAGGCCCAGGGCAATCCATGGTCAGGATAAGGTGGAGGCCCTGGAGCTGGCCGACGGTACCCGGCTGACAGTGGATGGAGTTTTTCTGGAAAAAGAGACCTTACCACCCGGTCAACTGATTCCAGGGCTAGAGCTGGAGGATAACCATATTAAAGTCAACCGCCAGCAGGAAACCAATCTCCCAGGTGTTTTTGCCGCCGGGGACTGTACCGGTACCCCCTACCAGCTGGCCAAGGCTGTAGGAGAAGGGCTGGTAGCGGCTCTGGCAGCAGTGCGCTATCTGGATCGACAGCAATAAAAACAAGGGCCCCGGTCATGACCGGGGCTTTAACATGGGGAGAGGATGGATGAGTGGGTGTGGGTCTATGGTATTGGAGTTCAAAAATGAACTCCAAACTTGTAAACTTTTTTACATTTTCGCTAATGAGTGTTATTATCGTTTACCGCAACTTAATTATATCCTCTCCCCCGCTTCTTGTCAATATCACTGGCTAAAGGCGATTAACAAAAATAACCCGTAAAAAATACCGCCTGCCAGCAAGGTAAAGGCACTAATCCTGCCTTTGATGTTCATCAAAAGATAAACATAACCTGCGGAGGCCAGAGCAAAAAAGGAGCTAATAAGCGGTAAAGAAGGCCAGGTAAATTGCCAGGGGGTCAGGAAGATCCCCAGAGCGGGAATAACTGAACTCTGGAAAACCATTGCCCCGGAAATATTGCCCAGCGCCAGAGTGTCCCTTCCCTGCCGAATCCAGATTACTGAATTGAACTTTTCCGGTAACTCAGTGGCAATGGGCGTGATAATCAGGGACAGGACCAGCGGCGAAATACCCCAGTGTCCCGAAAGAACTTCCAGAGATTTGACGAAATACTCAGCCCCCATTACAATGGCCCCTAAAGCAGTTACAACCTGTAACAGGATTATGCCCAGGGCGGGGTTGGGATTATTTCTGGCAAAGGTGAGAGGAGAAAGGCATTCACATTCTACCCCTTCCTCATCCTGAATGGTTTTATAAGCATAAATAATATAGGCTCCCAGCAAGGCCACTGCCACTGCCAGTTTCAACTGCCTTATAGTCAGGAATGAAGCCACAATGGCCAGAGCATAGACCAGCAAGAAGAAACGCAAATCCCGGCCAACTACCCTCTTATCCACTGTCATCCAGGTGCGGCTGGGGCGCCGATAGGCAAAAGCCAGAGCTGCCAGCCCGGACACACAAAAAGCCAGGGTTCCCAGCATAAACGGAGCTCCCAGAATAGCTCCAATACCGATTTCTGTACCAGCCTCCTGGCCAGCGTTGAAGAGAATGGCTATAATGGGTACCAGGGTTTCCGGCAGGGCCGTCCCCACCGCTGCCAGAATACTGCCCACCGCCCCTTCGTTCATTCCTAATCGTTTCCCCAGCCATTCCACCCCGTTGGTGAACAGCTCTGCTCCTAACAAAATTACTCCCAAACTGACCAGGAGAATACCGATTTCCAGCATGCCTCAGCCTCCGTTCTCCTCAGTAATTCCTGCGGCCCGGGCCAGCCAGTCCCATACTTCTTCCCGACCCTGCCTGGTCTCTGCCGAAAAGGGCAGCAGCTGGTGTTCCGGTTTTAACCCCAGCTCATTCCTGATAATCTTCAGGTGTTTGGCCCATTGCCCCCGGCTGATTTTATCCGCCTTGGTGGCTACCACCAGGGTCGGTTTGTTGAAGTAGCAGAGCCAGTCATACATCATCACGTCATCCCGGGTAGGGGGATGGCGAATATCCACCAGCAGCACCACTGCCACCAGTTCCCGGCGTTGATTGAGATAGGCTTCGATAAAACGTCCCCAGCGCTCCCGTTCCGCCCTGGAAACCCGGGCAAAACCATAGCCGGGCAAATCCACGAGGTAAAGCAGATCATTGACACTATAAAAATTGATGGTCTGGGTTTTGCCCGGCTGGGAACTGGTACGGGCCAGGTTTTTTCTCTGCACCAGGGTATTGATAAGAGAAGATTTGCCCACATTGGAACGGCCGGCGAAGGCAATTTCCGGCCGGCCGTCCTGAGGATATTGTTCTGCTTTGACTGCACTAACAGTATATTCTGCCTTAATGATTTTCATGCTGTTCCTCACCACACCTGGGAGCTTCGGTTTCATTCCAGACTATGGCTTCTTTCAAGACCTGGTCCATATGGTCAACCAGGACGAACTTGAGCTTTTTGCGCACATTCGCTGGAATTTCCTCCAGGTCTTTCTTGTTTTCGCTGGGTAAAATTACCGTGGTAATTCCAGCCCGGTGGGCAGCCAGCACTTTTTCCTTGACCCCGCCTATGGGCAGAACCCGTCCCCGCAGGGTAATTTCCCCCGTCATGGCTACATCACAGCGCACCGGTTTGTTGAGCAGAGCTGAAGCCAGGGCCGTGGCCATGGTAATCCCCGCCGAAGGCCCATCCTTGGGAATAGCTCCCTCCGGTACGTGGATATGGATATCAGTGTGTTCGTGGAATTCAGGGTCAATTCCCAGCTGTTCGGCCCGAGAGCGCACATAGGTAAAGCCTGCCTGGGCCGACTCTTTCATGACATCCCCCAGCTTGCCTGTCAGGGTGAGCTTGCCCTTTCCTTTCATCAGGGAAACCTCAATGGCCAGGGTGTCTCCCCCTACTTCCGTCCAGGCCAGACCGGTAGCTACTCCCACTTCATTGGCCTTTTCCGCTGTACCATAGCGGAAACGGGGAATACCAAGGTATTGCTCCAGATTCTGCACCGTGACCTTGACGGTTTCTGCCTCTTCCTGTACAATCTGACGGGCCGCTTTCCGGCAGAGGGCAGCCACTTGCCGTTCCAGGTTGCGAACCCCGCTCTCCTTGGTATACTGCCGGATGATGCGGCGGATAACATTTTCCGAAACCTGCAATTGTTCCGGTTTCAGCCCATGTTCCTTGACCTGCTTGGGCAAAAGATAACGCAGGGCGATTTGTACTTTTTCCTCCTCGGTATAACCGCTGACATGAATTACTTCCATCCGGTCCAGCAAAGGCCGCGGAATGCTATACAGATTATTGGCAGTAGTGATAAACATCACCTTGGATAAATCAAACGGCACTTCCAGGTAGTGATCGACAAAATTAGCATTTTGTTCCGGGTCCAGCACTTCCAGCAGAGCCGCCGACGGGTCTCCCCGGAAGTCCATGGACATTTTATCGATTTCGTCCAGACAGAAAACGGGGTTTTTGGACCCTGCCTGTTTGATACCCTGAATGATGCGGCCAGGCAATGCGCCTACATAGGTGCGGCGATGGCCGCGGATTTCCGCTTCATCCCGTACCCCACCCAGGGACATGCGAATATATTTGCGCTCTAACGCCCGGGCTATGGATTTGACCAGGGAGGTTTTGCCCACCCCCGGCGGGCCTACCAGACAGAGAATAGGACCTTTCATCTTCTTGGCCAGTTTGCGAATAGCCAGATATTCAAGGATGCGCTCCTTGACCTTTTCCAGGCCGTAATGGTCCTCATCCAGAATCTGTTCTGCCCGTTTGATGTCAATGCGATCTCTGGTTTCTTTGGCCCAGGGCATAGCCAGGAGCCAGTCCAGATATGTACGAATCACAGCGGTCTCTGCCACCATGGGAGGCATTTTTTCCAGCCGCTCTACCTCTTTCAAGGCTTTTTCCTCTACTTCTTTCGGCATTTTGGCGGCCCTGATCTTTTCCCGGTATTCCTCACTTTCTGCCACCCGTTCGTCCTTTTCTCCCAGCTCCTTCTGGATGGCCTTGATTTGCTCCCGCAAATAGTACTCCCGCTGGGACTTTTCCATCTGTTTGCGGACGCGGATATTGATGCGCCGTTCCAGCTCCACGATTTCCAGTTCCTTGCCGACGATTTCACAGAGTTTTTCCAGCCGTTCTGCCACGGAGAATGCTTCCAGGATAGCCTGCTTTTCTTCTACCTTCAGACTCAGGTGGGAAGCAATGATATCCGCCAGACGCCCAGGTTCATCCAGATTGATCAGTCCGGCCAGAGTTTCCGGAGGAATTTTTTTACTGATCTTAACGTATTGCTCAAACTGGTTGAGCAAAGTACGCATCAGGGCTTCAGTTTCCGGGGTTTTTCTTTCTTCATCCATATGTTCTTCGACTTCAACCTGGAAGAATGGTTCTTCCGCTATGTACTTTCGAATCCGTGCCCGGGCCAGACCTTCCACCAGCACCCGAATGGTACCTCCCGGTAATTTGAGCAATTGCTTGACTTCCGCAATGGTTCCAATAGCATAAACATCTTCCGGACCGGGATTATCATTTTGTGCTTCTTTTTGAGTGGTCAGGAAAATCAAGCGCTCCTGAGTCATGGCCTCATCGATGGCTTTGATGGATTTTTCCCGTCCCACATCGAGATGAATGACCATGTGAGGAAAGACCAGAATACCGCGCAGAGGCAGCAATGGTAGTGTCTTGTTTTCTTTACTGGCAGCAGCTGCCATATTTTCACCTCCAAACCCCTATGACACTATCGTTAGTATATTCTATCATAAGATTTTTCATCAAACAAACAGTACATAATAATGGGGGAGGTGAGCAGGATATGGCAAATCCCACAATTTCCACTCTATTAGAAAAAAATATCAAATTCCTTGAAAATCTTTTCAGCCCCAGCTCCGATTTGCAAATCCGAACCTTTCATACCCGCCATGGTAAAGGGGCCCTGGTGTTTTTTGAGTCCCTGGTCACTAAAAAGACCGTCAGTGACCAGGTTCTTGCTCCCCTTCTTCTGCATCTACCCAAACTGGAAATGATTAATTATGAATCCCTCCTGACCATCCATGCTCTGGAAAAATACGATAGCTGGCAGGAAGCCATTCCGGCCCTACTCAATGGTAGCTGTTTGCTTTTATTGCAAAACCAGCGTTCCTGTTATGGCCTGGAAGTTAAAGGCTATCCTGATCGTCAGGTAACTGAACCGGAATCGGAAACAGTAGTCCGTGGTCCCCGGGAAGGTTTTGTGGAAAATCTGTTGACCAATATCAGCCTGATTCGGCGCCGGCTCAATACTGTCGACCTGAAAGTGGAATTAATGGAAATCGGTGACCTGGCACCGACCAAAGTCGCTGTTATCTATCTGACCAGCACCACCCGCACCGATCTGGTCCTGGAAGTAAAAAAACGCCTGCAGGCCATCAAATTGCCTACCGTCCTGGAGTCAGGTTATCTGGAGGAGTTTATTGAAGATAACAAATACAGTGTCTTTCCCCAAATCGCCCATACTGAACGGCCTGACCGGGTGGTAGCCAATTTGCTGGAGGGCAGGGTGGCCATCTTATGTGACGGCACTCCTTTTGTGCTGATTATCCCCACTACCTTTAACCAGTTCTGGCAGGCCAATGAGGATTATTATGAACGCTATCCCATTGCTTCACTGATTCGTACTATTCGTCTGGCTTCCTTGCTTTTGTCCTTGCTGTTGCCTTCCCTTTTTGTGGCGGTAATCAGCTTTCATCCGGAAATGCTGCCTACTGTTTTACTCCTGAATTTTATGCAACAACGGGAAGGCGTCCCTTTTCCCATCTTTGTCCAGGCATTGATCATGGAAGTTTCTTTCGAAGCCCTGCGGGAAGCCGGGGTGCGCTTACCCCGGGCCGTGGGTCAGGCTGTCAGTATTGTCGGGGCTCTGGTTATCGGTGAAGCAGCGGTCAAGGCTGGCCTGGTAGCTCCTGCCATGGTAATCATGGTGGCAGTTACCGGTATTGCATCCTTTGCTGCCGGCAATTACCCCCTGGCTATCGCTATGCGGCTTTTGCGCTTCCCCATGTTAGCTTTAGCAGCTATCCTTGGCCTTTATGGCATTATGCTTGGGGTAATAATGATAGTGCTGCATGTTACCAGCCTGCATTCTTTCGGACAGCCCTATATGTCACCGATCGCCCCCCTTAATATTCAAGGTTTGAAGGATTTTATTCTGCGGGTACCCATCTGGTTTAACAGGAGGCAAAAAACATGACTCCCTGGCAAGCGATTCTGCTGGGCGTTTCCGCTATCTTTTCCACATCTATTCTGTTCGTACCGGCTATTACCACCCATCATGCCCTGAATGACAGCTGGGTATCTGCTATACTGGCTACTCTGGCCGGCTTCTTGCTGGCCGAAATCCAGATCAGACTCCAATCTTATTATCCCGGTCAACATTTACTGAGCATCCTGCGCCAGACATGGGGCAAACTGGGCTGGCTTATTGGTCTTGGCTATGCTTTCTGGTTCTTCCATGTTACCATTGAAGTCTTTCAAGAATTTACTACCATCCTGGTGGCGGTCTTTATGCCGGAAACGCCTAAAATGATTTTTTTCCTGACCATTCTGGTTCCCATTCTCTACTGCCTGAACCTGGGAATTCATACCCTGGCCCGGACTGCAGAAATTTTTCTGCCTGTTTCTTTTATATTTTTCGTAATTTTAGCTCTCCTGGCTTTACCTAATTATCAGTTTGATAACCTGCTTCCCTTTCTGGACCGGGGCTTTTTGCCGGTGCTGAAAGGTGCAGTTACTCCTGCCAGCTGGTTTGCGGAAATAGTCTGTCTATCTTTTCTCATCTATCATGGTAATCAACAAACCCAAAGACGGGGGCGAAAAATTGGCTATGGAATCATAGCCATCTGTGGATTTTTGTTTACCATAAATGTTATCGGGATTGTTTCCATTTTCGGCCCCTTATATGTCCGTAAACTGGTTTTCCCAACTTTGAGTGGAGCCAGGGTAATTTCCCTTTTTAATTTCCTGGAAAGACTGGAATCCCTTTTTCTTTCCTTCTGGATTCTTACAGTATTCGTTAAACTGGCAATCTGGTACTGGTTGACCTGTTTTGCTATCAAGGATATTTTTAATCTCAAAAGCCGGGAAGTAACTATTGGTTTGCTGCTATTACCTCTAATGGTAGCATCCAATTATTTTCTCTATGATAATATTTCCCAGCTGGTTGCCTTTCTGGGTGGCATCTGGCCAGTCTATACCCTGCTGACCTTTGGTTTTGTCATTCCCTTTTGTTTGCTGTTATGGCTGGCAGGCCGTAAACTGCTCTTTCCCCTCCTGATTTTTCTGCTGCTTCTTAATAGCGGCTGCTGGAGTATTAAAGAATTAAACCGCCGCGCAGTAGCACTGGGCCTGGCCATCGACCCCGGCCCCGGTAACACCCTGCGCCTGACGGCAGAAGTAATAAAACCTGAACAAAGTGCCAGGGAAGTAGCCCCAACCCAGCGCCGGATCCTGGTTTCCAGCAGTGGGGAAACGATTTTTGCTGCGGCCCGCAATTTATCCCTCTCGGTATCCCGGGAACTCTACTGGGGGCATGTTATTGCGGTTTTGATTAACGAAGATCTGGCCAGAGAAAATCCGGGCAAACTGCTGGATTTTTTCACCCGTTACCCGGAAATCCGGGAAAATGTCTGGCTTTTTGTTACTAAAGGTTCAGCAGCCAGATTTCTGGCTGCCAGACCGCAATTTGAAACTTCCATGGCCCAGCAAATCGGGTTTCTGGCTACCACTTCCGGTGGCTATAGCCTCAGACTATATCAGTTCATTAATCAATGGATCGATCCGGAAATAACTCCGGTCCTGGGTTTACTGGAATTGAAAGGACAGAATCCTGTTTTCGGGGGACTGGCTGTTTTTGACAATTCTCGACTGAAAGGGTTTTTATCGGTCAATGAAATGCGGGCTTATATGTGGTTGATCAATGAAATCAAAAACGGGGCAATCACCATTGACCTGAGAAACAACAAGAAATTAACAGTACAGATTCGCCTGGCCGAATGCAGCAAGGAACTGGTCAAATCCCGGCCCTTAACCTTTAAACTTAAGATCAGACTAAAAGCCAATTTAACAGAACAACAAACCCATATCAATTTAGCTGACCCTGAAGCTTATAAAAAAGTGGAAAAATTATTGGCCCGGGATTTGACCATCCGCCTCAACAGCACCATTAACAAATTCAAACACTGGCAGGTTGACCCGCTGGGCCTGGGCAAAACCTTCCATCGCCAGCAGCATCACCTCTGGCATCAATATGAAAAGAACTGGCCTGACCTGATTGCCAGCAGCCAGATCCTGATTCAGGTCAATGTCAATCTGGAAAATATCGGCCTTACCAGTCAATCCTTTACAAGGGAGGAAACGAGATGACCCCCAGTGCACTGCTCTGGTTCAGTTTTTTGGCGATTCTGGCTGCCAGCTTACCTGCAGTTTTTCGTTTCTGGCAACAGGAAAGTTCCCGTACCGCAAAAATCCTGCTCAGCCTGCTCTGGTTAAGCGGAATTGGCTTATTAATGCTGGCAGCTCTGGCACTAACTTTACCTAATCTGGATCAATTTGTCACCAGACTCTTTCAGCCTCTTGCCCACAAAATCGGCCTGATATGATATAATAGCCCTTGTAAGGGAGGGCTAACAATGGTCAATTACCGCTTGAAATATCCCCTCTTGCTTTTTCTACTGGCTACTGCTGTCAGCAGCCTGCTCTGGTGGTGGCAACCCCAGGTTATTTTCACCGCTGCTGCTCTGTTCAAATCAGAACAGGTCGGTTATACGCCCCTGCAGCTTAATCCAAACCAGCGCCTGCTGGTGATCGCACCTCATCCTGATGATGAGGTGCTGGCCACCGGGGGGTTGCTGGCGATGGCTCACGCCCAGGGCCTGCCCGTCAAAGTAATCGTGGTAACTATGGGCGACAGTTTTAAACTGGCCTGTGAACACAGCAGCGGTAAAATAGAACCGACTGCAGCTGATTTTTTCCGTCTCGGCCTGCAGAGGTGGCAGGAAAGCAGGCAAGGACTGACCCGCCTGGGTCTTAAACCTGACCAGCAAGCCGTCTACCTGGGTTTTCCTGATGGAGGCCTGCGTTTCCTCTGGGAACAATCCTGGCAAAAACCCCGGCTCAGTGGCGGAGTGCGTACCGATAAAGTCCCCTATCCCCAGGCCAGACAGCCCGGTCTGAGTTATACAGGAGAAAATCTGCTCCAGTCCCTGCAGGCAGAAATTCGGGCTTTTCAACCTACGGATATCTTCTATCCGACTCCGGCTGATGAGCATCCCGACCACTGGGCGGTAGGCACCTTTACCGAAATAGCCCTGCAGGAATTACAGCTGCCCGTCAGGCGCCATACCTACCTGGTCCACCATGTGGCCTGGCCGGCATTGTGGGCAGCAGAACCAAACCGGGAGGCAGAACCGCCTCCACGCCTGGTCGGACCGGAATTTAACTGGGAAAGACTGAAGTTAAATAATGAAGCCAAAACTGCCAAGGACCAGGCTCTGGCTGCCCACCATTCCCAGCTGGCGGTGATGGAACCATATCTGAAAGGCTTTCTGCGAGCTTCGGAAATTTTCCTGTCCTGGTCCGATTACAACCTGCCCTTTACTATGCCAGACGGCGAGCTGGACCATGTCCGGGTACGGCTAAAGCCAGGCGAAGATATCAAAGCCCTTGCCATCCAGCCCACAGCCTCAGATTGGACTGCTAACTTACAGCTCTATGGAACCCCTGAACGCAGTAGTTCCTATCGTTTATACCTCTGGCTTTACCGGGATCAGCATCCTCTGGCCCATCTGCTGCTGGAGGGGGATAAGGCAAGGGTACTCTGGGCAACTGCTGCGTACAACCTGGCAACAAAAAAAGTCCCCTTTCACTGGCAGGAAAAGGGACTGGAATGGCAAATACCTTCCGAACTATTAGGCCAGGCCAACCGGGTGTTGCTGGCCGGCATGACTGGCAGCAACGGCAAGCAAATTGCGGACAAAACCGGCTGGTACTGGGTAAAACTACAATGACATGGCCGCCAGGGTTTGACCCTGGCTTTTTTCTTCTCGCACCAGGATAGCATGCCGGATGACCTCGGAAATGTGTTTAACCGGGATTACTTCAATACCTTTGATTTCCGCCAGCAGCTGCTGATAGTTATCCTGGGGAATCAGCACTTTTTCTGCCCCGGCCTGGCGAGCAGCTTCCACTTTGGCCACAATTCCACCTACTGGCCGCACCAGACCTCTTAAAGAGACTTCTCCGGTCATGGCTACCCGATTGTCCACCGGCAAATTGCGCACTGCCGAATAAATAGCGGTCAGGATACTGATTCCGGCTGAAGGTCCATCGATAGGAGTGCCCCCGGGGAAATTGAGGTGAATGTCATAATCCAGGGCCTCAATCCCCAGGTAACGGCGAAGAACAGTTAGGACATTATCCACCGAAGCCCGGGCCATGGATTTGCGGCGCAGGGTCTTGCCCCCGCCCCCCAGTTCTTCTTCTTCCACCAGACCGGTCATCAGCACCCGCCCCGTCCCCGGAGTGACGGGAATTACCGTGGCTTCCACTTCCACTACGGTACCCATGCCCGGTCCATAGACAGCCAGTCCATTGACCAGACCCACCTGGGGCGCCGGGGGGATTTTTTTCTCCGGCCGGGGACTGTACTGGCCGCTGTTAACCACCCATTCCACATCCGCCACCCGAATCAGATTGCGTCCTTCGGTCAAAGCCAGACCGGCAGCGATTTGCACCATATTGACCGCTTCCCGGCCATTGGTGGCATACTTTTTAATCACATCCACAGCCCCTGCTTCCACAGGCATCTTGATTTTTTCTGCCGCGTTGGCCGCTATGACCCCTATTTCTTCAGGCAGCAGGGCCCGGAAAAAAACCTCCATACAGCGGGAACGCAAAGCCGGAGGCAATTCCTGGGGCAGGCGGGTAGTGGCTCCCACCAGACGAAAATCCGCTGGCAGTCCATTCTGGAAGATATCATGAATATGGGAAGGGATATTGCCATCTTCCGCACTGTAATAGGCTGACTCCAGAAAAACCTTGCGGTCCTCCAGGACTTTTAACAATTTATTCATTTGTACCGGATGCAATTCTCCGATTTCGTCAATAAACAAAATCCCTCCGTGGGCTTTGGTTACTGCCCCCGGCTTGGGTTGTGGAATACCCGCCATGCCCAGGGGACCAGCCCCCTGGTAGATCGGGTCATGGACTGAGCCGATCAGGGGATCGGCAATGCCCCGTTCATCAAAACGGGCGATAGTGGCATCCAGTTCCGTGAAGGTAGCTTCCGGTCCAAAGGGAGAAAGGGGATTGCGTTTGGCTTCTTCCAGCACCAGCCGCGCTGCTGCGGTTTTCCCTACCCCCGGCGGACCATAGATGATAACATGCTGGGGATTAGGTCCGCACAAAGCTGCCCGCAGAGCTTTTAAACCTTCTTCCTGGCCGATGATTTCCTCGAAGCGGGTTGGACGGGTTTTTTCCGCCAGGGGTTCAGTCAGGGATATGCGCCTGAGCTGCTGGAGTTTCTCCATTTCCTTCCGGCTTTCCCGGTTGACCGCAATTTTGGTGCCCTGCTGGGCCTTGAGCAAGTTCAAAAAGTAGAGTCCGATCACAATGGCAAAAAAAAGCTGAATCAAGCCGACAATGCCACTGATGCCAATGGAATTCATAAAAAATCACCTCCGGTTGGTCTACTTAGATATTATTACCAGCCAGAGGTGATTTTAATCTTTAGGCTGTAACGCCTTTTTTCTTTTTCTTCTTTTCCGCTGTAATAATCAAGGGCTGTTCCTTCTTCAAAATGCAATCAGCAGTGATAACCACTTTTTCGATGTCATCCCGCGAAGGAATTTCGTACATGACATCCAGCATGATATCTTCGATAATAGCCCTCAGCCCCCGGGCCCCGGTATTGCGCTTGAGCGCCTCCTGAGCCACTACCCGCAGGGCTTCCGGCTGAAACTCCAGCTCGATGCCATCCAGCTCGAAAAGTTTCTGGTACTGCTTGACCAGAGCATTCTTGGGCTCAGTCAGGATGCGGACGAGAGCCTCTTCATCCAGGGCATCCAGGGTAACAATCACCGGCAGCCGCCCGACAAACTCCGGAATCAGGCCGTACTTGAGCAAATCCTCGGGCAGGATCTCCCGCAGCAGCTCACCGATGTTGCGCTCCTGCCGGGACTTGACTTCCGCCCCAAAGCCCAGGGTTTTCTTGGCCAGCCGGTTTTGAATGATTTTGTCCAGACCATCAAAGGCACCACCGCAGATAAAGAGGATATTGGTAGTGTCCAGCTGAATGAATTCCTGATGGGGGTGTTTGCGTCCTCCCTGCGGGGGCACACTGGCAGTAGTCCCCTCCAGAATTTTCAGCAGGGCCTGCTGTACCCCTTCTCCAGATACATCCCGGGTAATGGAGGGGTTATCGGACTTGCGGGCGATTTTATCGATTTCATCAATATAGACAATCCCTTTTTCCGCCCGCTCGATATCATAATCGGCATTCTGGATCAGCTTGAGGAGAATGTTCTCTACATCCTCACCCACATAACCGGCTTCCGTCAAACTGGTCGCATCGGCAATGGCAAAAGGCACATTGAGAAGCCGGGCCAGAGTCTGAGCCAGCAACGTCTTACCACTACCGGTAGGGCCGATCATGATGATATTGGACTTTTGCAGTTCCACATCATCAATTTTGCCTCCCAGATTGATGCGCTTGTAGTGGTTATAGACTGCCACGGCCAGGGCTTTTTTGGCTTCCTCCTGACCGATGACATACTGGTCCAGGATCTCCTTGATCTCTCTGGGTTTGGGGATATCACCCAGTTCGAATTCCGTTTCCTCGTGCAATTCCTCTTCGATGATTTCATTGCACAGTTCTATACATTCATCACAGATATATACCCCGGGGCCAGCCACCAGCTTCTTGACCTGATCCTGTAACTTGCCGCAGAAGGAACACTTCAGTTGGCCTTTGTCATCATATTTGTACATAAAATATCACCTCAAAGTTTACTTCTTACGGGTAATCACCTCATCGATGATCCCGTACTGTTTAGCCTGGTCTGCTGACATGAAGAAATCCCTTTCGGTATCGACAGCGATTTTCTCCAGTGGTTGGCCGGTGTGATGGGAGAGCAATTCATTTAATACCTGCTTCATGCGCAAAATCTCGCGGGCATGGATTTCAATCTCAGTGGCCTGGCCCTGTACACCGCCCAGGGGCTGATGGATCATGATCCGGGCCTGGGGCAAAGCGAAGCGCTTACCTTTGGCCCCGGCAGCCAGCAGGAAAGCCCCCATGGAAGCTGCCTGGCCCAGGCAGATAGTGGATACATCGGGTTTGATATACTGCATGGTATCATAAATTGCCATTCCAGCGGTTACAACCCCACCCGGGGAATTGATATACAGATGAATGTCCTTGTCCGGATCTTCCGCTTCCAGGAACAGCATCTGGGCAATGACCAGGTTGGCCATGTGGTCATCAATGGGACCACCAATGAAGATAATCCGGTCTTTCAGCAAGCGGGAATAAATATCATAGGAGCGCTCACCGCGATTAGTCTGTTCCACCACAATTGGTACCAAATAACTCATTTGTTATCACCTCATTCTACTCTTAAATGGGTAAATGGGCAAACAAGACGGCATTACACAGCCGCCTTGTCCTCCCACCCTAAGCTATTTTGGCTTTTTCCACCAGGAACTTGATAGTTTTTTCAAAAGCTATGCTATTTTTCAACGCATCCATGGAGCCATAACGTTCAAAGGCTGTGCGCAGTTCTTCCACACCCTGGTTATAAATTTTGGCCAGCTTTTCCAGTTCAGCAGTAACTTCTTCCTCAGTGGCATCAATAGCTTCCTTGCGGGCAATAGCTTCCAGAACCAGATCGGTGCGCACAGATTTTTCCGCTTCCGGACGCAGGTCGGCCTTTACCTGCTCGATAGTGGAACCAGTGTAACGCAGATAGTCTTCCATAGTCAGACCTTGCCGCTGCAGGCGCTCAGACATATCCTGCACCATGTTTTCCAGGCGGTTTTCAATCATCACTGCCGGAATTTCCACTTTGGCATTGGCAACCGCCTTTTCCACTACCTGACTGCGGACAGAGGCTTCCGCATTCTTTTCTGCGGTCTCCAATAGTCTATTCCGAATGTCAGCTTTTAATTCCTCCAGAGTATTAAATTCACTGACATCTTTGGCAAATTCGTCATCCAGAGGCAGCAATTCCTTGCGGCGGATGGTCTTGACAGTAACTTTGAAAACGGCATCCTTACCGGCCAGGTTTTCGGCATGATACTCCTGCGGGAAGGTTACTTTCACATCTCTGGTCTCGCCCACCCGGGCCCCAATCAGCTGCTCCTCAAAGCCAGGAATAAAGGTACCAGAGCCGATTTCCAGGGGATAGTCCTCCCCTTTGCCACCAGCAAAAGCTTCCTCATCGATAAAGCCTTCAAAGTCGATGACAGCGACATCGCCTTTTTCCACAGTGCCATCTTCCACAGTCTGGATTTTAGCATAGCGCTGTTGCAGCTGGGCCAGTTCCTTTTCCACATCTTCATCGGTTACATTGACTTCAGGCTTATTGACTTCCAGTTCAGTATACTGACCCAGTTCCACTTCCGGTTTTACCTGAACAGTAGCCTTGAAGATCAGCGGTTGACCTTCTTCTGCCTGCACCAGTTCTACCTGTGGCCGGTCAATGGGCTCAATTTCAGTCTCCATAACGGCCTGGAAATAGGCATCTGCCAGCAAGGTATCCAGAGCTTCATTATAGAGGCTTTCCTTGCCAAAATATCTTTCAAAAATGAACCGCGGCGCCTTTCCTTTCCGGAAGCCGGGGATATTCACTTTTTTCACCAGTTTCCGATAGGCCTGATCCAGCGCCAGGCTGAAGCGTTCAGCCGGTACTTCCACATCCAGTTGTACCAGGTTCTTTTCTATTTTTTGGGCTGTGGCTTTCATCAACTAATGCTCCCCCTTAAGATTATGTAGTTTTTTAGCCAGTCTTTAAACGGCATATATTTATTTTACATGATTCTGTCAAGATACGCAAATAAATTTCAGAAAAATCTCAGGGCCGCCATTCGACAATTTCAACTCGTATCCCGTCCTGCTCCAGCCAGAGGCGACCATAGCTGCCATAAGGAGAACCCGTGCGCGGTCTGGCCAGGCTGCCGGGGTTGAACAGCAAAACTTGCCCGTCATCCTCCTGAACCGGTATATGGCTGTGGCCAAATACTACAATCCTTACCCCTTCCTCCTGGCCCTTGTAATAAAGGGAGCTCAGCCCTGACTTGGCTCCATAACGATGACCATGCAGGAGCAAAAGGGGTACATCAGCAAGGACCAGCTTTTTCTCCTCCGGCCCTGCCCAATCACAGTTTCCCTTCACTCCGTACACCGGCACCTCGATTACCTGGCTGAGGGCAATCGCATCATCATAATGATCCCCGGCATGCAGGATAGCATCAGCCCTGCCTTCCCTGTCCAGTACCTCACGGCATAACTGCCAGCGACCATGGGTATCACTGAAAACCAGGATTTTCATAATTACTCACCTGCCCTGGCCAGTCGTTCCAGTTCACTTATCATTTTGCGCAAAGCCTGGCCCCGGTGGCTGACGGCATTTTTTTCATCCGGGCTCAGCTCAGCCATGGTCTTGCCTTTTTCCGGCAGGTAGAAGAGGGGATCATAACCAAAGCCCCCTTCTCCTCTGGCTTCACAGAGGATAATGCCAGGACAGCTGCCCTCGGTAACTGCCACTACCCCGCGTTCCGGATGGGCTAAAGCCATCACACAACGAAAACGGGCTTCCCGGTCAGAAAAAGGCACTCCCGCCAGTTCTTCCAGTAATTTGGCATTATTGCGGGCATCATCCTTAACCTCACCGGCATAGCGAGCCGAATGCACGCCGGGCGCTCCCCCCAGAGCTGCCACCTCCAGCCCGGAATCATCGGCCAGAGCCCAGCAACCTGTAGCCCTGGCTATTTCCAGGGCCTTTTTGCGAGCATTGCCCTCAAAAGTCAGCTCATCTTCCACCACTTCCGGCAAATGGGGAAAATCGGTCAGGCTTTTGATTTCCCAGTCAGTCCCTGCCAGCAAAGCCTTGATTTCCTCCAGTTTTCCCTTGTTTCCCGTTGCGATCACCAGTTTACCCACTATCCTAACACCACCAGTTGTTTTTGGTAAGCCACCATTTCCGCAATCCCCTTGCTGGCTAAATCCAGCAGTGCGTCCAATTCCTCCCGGGGAAAAGCGGTATCCTCCGCTGTGCCCTGTACTTCCACCAGTAAGCCCTGGCCGGTCATTACCACATTCATATCCACCTGGGCCCGGCTGTCCTCTTCATAGCACAAATCCAGCAGCAGCCGATCTTCCACCTTGCCCACACTGACGGCTGCCAGATAATCCCGCAAAGGCAGACCAGGCAAAGTGCCTGCCTCTACCAGACCCTGCAGGGCATCAGCCAGGGCGATAAAGGCACCGGTGATAGAAGCGGTCCTGGTTCCCCCATCGGCCTGAATCACATCACAATCCAGGGTCAGGGTCCGTTCACCCAGTAAATCCAGATCCACCACCGCTCGCAGGGCCCGGCCGATCAGGCGCTGGATCTCATAAGTCCGCCCGCCGATGCGGCCTTTGACCGCTTCCCGCTGGCTGCGCTGATGAGTAGCCCGCGGCAACATGGCATACTCGGCTGTAATCCAGCCTTTGCCTGTTCCCTTCTGAAAGGGAGGTACTTTATCCTCTACTGTACAGGTACAAATCACCCTGGTATCTCCCAGTTCTACCAGGACTGAACCTTCCGCATGTTTGATATAGTTGCGGGTGATTTTCAGTGGTCGCAAATCATCGGGTTTTCTGCCATCCACCCGCTGCCAGAGCAATTGTTCCATGGACATCCTCCTATCCTTTATCCCATTCCCGCGCTTCTTCTAAGGGAATGATCATAAACTCGTCCAGGTAGGTGCGGGCAAAGGGATTTTCTTCCCGCCGTCCCACCAGACCTGCTACTACATACAGCTTGCGCACAGGGTCCCATCTAAATTCCTTCAATAAATGGAAACCCTGAATTTCCCCGGTGCGTTTCATGTGAATGCGCGGCCCGGTACATTCCCGCACTTCCTCTCCTACCTTGATGTGATCTTCACCATGATAACAAATTGGCAGGTCTTTGGCAATCAGTTCATTAACTTTTCTTTCCACCTCTGCCAGGTCGATATTGGGTTTTTCCGCAAATTCCAGGACAAAGCCGTGTTTGATATCACTATGTACTTCCGGTTTTTTGAGCCCCATTTCCTCCAGCACCATAGCCACCAGGTCCTCGGCGCTGTGGGCCATCTTCCGGTATTTCAGTGAACGGAAAACGATTTTGGCTATATCCTGGGGATAGGGTCCAAAAACTCCCGGGCGGGTAACAATCACTTCCTCCCCAACCCCGATCAGGATTTCCGCATTAAACCCCAGTGCCTGATACAGCAGATCAAAATGCTCGATTACCACCCGCCGACCGGCCCGTACTGCCGCTTTCACCGCTTCAGCAATTTGCCAGAGCTGGGTAAAAGCAGTCTCAAACCGAACATCCAGATGATAGGTTCGGGTGCGAAAATGCCCTTGCTCCCAGTCCCTGATCAGAGGCAAAGGCCGCACATTGATGCCATCATCATCATTGGTCAGTTCCAGGCCAGGAAACATGCCGCGAATCAAGAGGGATTTGCCAGCCCCGGCATCCCCGATCAAACCTATAATGCGGTCCTCCGGGCTCAAGTACCGCTGCCCGATATTGTTGCCCAGGTTCAGCAGGCGCTGTTTGCCCCGGGGGGCAAAATAGGCGGCATACATCAAGTATTCATACATGGGCAGAACAGCCATTTGTGGTCACTCCCTTAGAGCTCCTGTTTGGGCATAAAATTTTCATTTACCATTAAAATAAAATTTTTGAAATCATCAAGATGCTTTTTCATTATCGCAAATACAATTTTTTTGTCTATTTTTAAATACTCATGAGAAAGAATATTACGAAATCCTACCATCTTTTGAAATATATCTTTTTGCTGTTTACTAATAAGTTTTTCACGGTACAAAATATCAAAAGCGTCCGCCATTTTTTGCGGGCGACCCATATTGTTATCAACAACTATGTGCGTAGCCATGTCCACAATCATATTGATGGCAATAAACAAGTTGTACTCAACCACATCCTGAGCAATTTCATCGGCTAAAAATTCTTCATCTGTTAGATATCGGTATCTATTAATTTTTTCAATTGATAAATTAAGTTGCTCCAGCCGTTTCGCTAGTACTTCCCGTCTCACCATTTCCTTTCACCTCCTGGCGTATTCTCTCTATCATGCGTTTGTAGGTCAATTCCAGATAAGGCCGTATATCCTCATATTCGAACAAGGCTCTGACCAGGAAATTACTGGCCAGGATATCGTCCTTGCTGAACAACAATACTCCATCCAGATAGACCTGATATTTGAGTAAAGGAGTGGCCTCATTCAGGATAGCCAAATCCACTGTACGACCGCAAATCTCCTCCAGGTCCCTTTTCCAGTCCAAATATTCCAGTATATCGTAATCCCGATCTTTTAGATATACAGCAATATCCACATCACTGTCCTCCCGCGCATCCCCGCGGGCCCAGGAGCCAAAAAGAAAGGCAAATAGAATATTTGGTTTTGCTGCCAGGTAGCGGCCGAGTTTTTCCCTTTCCATTCCTTTCACCTTCATACTCTTCATTTTCTTAATAATATTATATTAAAGAAGCAAAAACAAATAAATGTGAGCATATGAATATTATGTCGACTTTTTCTTTCAATTCTAACTTCTGTAAAAAGCATTGACCTGGCTACTATTGTCTGTAATAATAAAATTGTCAAAAAATTAACAGAGAGGAGTGGTGTTATGCATAACAAAAAAGCGGCTCTAATCGGACTCTTCCTTGTTCTCTCATCCTTGCTGGCCTTCAGCGGAGCTTCAGGCAGTACCAAGTTTTCCTCAACAACCGGCAAGACATGCGCTGACTGCCATGATCTCAGTAAGTTGCCCGCCCTGAATGCTTTCGGCCAAAAATTTAAAGCCAACGGGTACAAAATTGTTAGCCAGCCAACGAACGTGAAAACCGGAACAACCTCGCAAACCAAATCAACTACTTCAAATCAACCTAAAACAACTGTAGCAGCTTATAAAGAAAAAGATTTCGCTGCCAGCGCAAATCAAATCCTGAAAGTAAAAGTGAAAGTAAACAGCCCAAATTCATCTCTTACCCGGGGTGAAGCTTATCTCTACCTGGCAAATGCTCTGGGCTGGACCCAGGAAGCGCAAAAACTGGGCAAAGAAGCTGATAACTTATTAAAAAAGTATAAGGATAGAGGAAAAGTACCAGCAAAAATGAAATACACAGTTGCCCTTTTTGTCAAAAAGGGGCTGGTACAGGGCAACACCCTCAATCTCCAGTCAATCATGAAAAAGAATGAGGCTGAAAATCTTTTACAGCAAATTGCCAAATTAAGAACAGTTGCAGTAAAGCCTCAACCTCCTAAACCGGTTCCGCTGGCTGCCCGGCAATACGTCGGTTCCAAACGCTGTGGTCAGTGTCATACCGCTTATTATCAAGGCTGGCAGGAAACCTACCATAGCAAAATGATTCAACCCAAAGAACAAGGTATCCTGCGCGACGCTGTTTTAAGCTGGACTTATGACGACGCTGGCAACCAGGGTCCGACTATCGGGAATGCCACTAAAACCCCCTTCACTTTTGATGATGTGGTCATGGTCATTGGCTCCCGCTGGAAACAGCGCTATCTGGTTAAAAACCCGCAAACCGGCGGTTACCAGCTGATGAATAAACAATTTAACGCCGTTACCAGGAAATGGGAAAATTATGGAAATGCAAATGACTGGGACACTCAATGTATCACCTGCCATTCCACCGGTTATAAAATCTTAAGCTATGATGAGGCTAATCCCAGCGCTACCAAAGTAGCCTGGGCTGAACTGAATGTTGGCTGTGAAGCCTGCCATGGACCTGGTTCCGCCCACGTCGTAACCGCAAATAAAGCTGATATTTTCAACCCGGCCAAAGCATCAAAACAGGAACAGGCCAGAATCTGCGGCTACTGCCACATCAGACTGGAAAACGATAAGTATAAATCCAGACAGGGCAAACCCAGGGAAGATTTCCCCGCTCCTACCCTTAATACTTCCTGGAAACCCTGGGATGATTGGACAAAGTGGTATCCCGAAGAAGTAATTATCCCCGGTGTTCAACCTGAAGATCCAGCCAGTGCTCCTTACACCGGAGATTTGCAAAACCTCTTTATCGTGGATGATAAGTCCGTCACAGCCGGAGTATATGAAGAGAACAAGCACCATCAACAATATCAAGGTTTTATTCAGTCCAAACATTATCAAACCACTATGATGAATATTACCTGTACCACCTGTCATAACCCGCATAAGCGCGATAAAGTGGCCGGCAGCTTAAGAGCCAAGCCGGAAGATCTCTGCGCCAAGTGCCATACCGGTGCTCCTTCCGACCTCTGGAAGAAGATAATGCCAGGTACTGGCAAAACGGCTGAAAACCTCTATGTACGCACCCATACTTTCAAAAAGGGTCAAGACAGACTGGATAAGGGAATGTCAGTTTACGGCCTCCCTGAACCCATCTACTTTTTTGGTAAAAGATAAATAGTAATTCGCCCTCAGGTTAGCCAGGCTATCTGAGGGCTTGTTTTTCTAGTCCAGATTCAGTTCCAATTCCAGCAAA
Organism: Carboxydocella sporoproducens DSM 16521; assembly: GCF_900167165.1. Classification (NCBI taxonomy): domain Bacteria; kingdom Bacillati; phylum Bacillota; class Clostridia; order Eubacteriales; family Clostridiales Family XVI. Incertae Sedis; genus Carboxydocella; species Carboxydocella thermautotrophica. The sequence continues at coordinate 168,019 of NZ_FUXM01000001.1, forward strand.
GGCCCATGCTGCTGGGCCCCGTAGACATCGGTTTCTCCCAGGTCCCCCGAAGCCAGGGGGCGCTTGAGGGTGCATTTGATGGCTGCTGCCGGGTCAAATTCTACAAAGGCGATGATATCCTCCTGTTTAACCCCGTACAGGCGAGCGAAGAGCTCCGGAGTAAAAAATCGGGATGCTTTCACTTTCTGATAGGTTTCCTCATCCTTGAACATAATATCCAGGGTCAGTTCATAGGGGCCGGAGTTTTTGCTCCTGATCACCCGGGCCAGCTCCGTCAACCGGTATTTAGCCATTGCCGCCACCCCCGATTTCCTCATAGTGAATGGGAAACAGTTCCTGCCAGCTTACATCCTGCACCAAATGGTAGAGGGAGAACTGGTAAACCGGACCCGCCTTGAAATCGGAAGGGCTATACGGAAAAGCCAGATTGCCGGCAGTGGAAATCCGCCCTTCATAACCGTAATGCAACAGGGTGGAACGGGCAAAACCGCAAATGGTATTGGCCAGCTCCTGGGTTGGCGCTACAGCTTCGATAACTATTCCGATTTCATGGGAGGTGATGGTAGGTGTGGGCTCCAGTGGTCCCATTACCCCATTGCGGCCATAGATATTAAAGTGCAGGAAATACTCACTGCCGGGTATATCGCGGAAATTATCCTTTACCCGCTGCCGCACTCCAGCCAGGATTTCATCCAGCCGCGCAATGAAAATGGGATCCCGGGCCCCGGCAATACTAACGGTGCGGTAGCCCATTTGCCTTGCCCCTTCCAGCTTGAAGGCCAAAGGAGTCGGGTTATGTTTGCTCCCTGTAACCCGTACCCGCCGTTCACCGACCTGGGTGAAGCGGGTAGCTGTCAAATCCAGTATTCCTCCTGGCCCTGGCAAGCGATAGGGATCGGTTTTTTCGTACAGGGTATGAGCCGCAACAGAAGTGACGCTGCAGCGCCGTTCCGGGCTCAAGGGTTCTACCTCAAAGTGTTCTTCCCGCAACCAGCCGAACATGCAGTCACTGCCACTGCCCGGCACAGCTGCGATGGCTGCACACTCCAGAATTTTACCCAGATGGATGGCCAGGCCGGGATCAAACCCCTCCTTGATGGCCAGAGCAGCAAACACCGCCGGGTCATAGGCCCGTCCAGCAATGATCACCTGGGCCCCTGCTGCCAGGGCTGCAATGAAAGGCTCTGTTCCCATCTGTGCCACTATATGGCTGCTGGCTGCCACCGCTTCTGCAGTTAAGGGAGGAGCCGGATGCAAAGGAGTTATTTTCCCTGCTGCCAGCCAGGTCTGAACCTGTTCCCGGCTCTGTTCAGCACCGATTACTGCCAGCCGAAAACGCAAACCTTCTTCGCGGGCAATTTCCCGGACGATATCCACTGTCCACTCCAGATGGGGAGTGGCTCCGGAACCGCCCGCAGTGCCCACCACCACTGGAACCCCGGCTGCCAGCCCGGCTGTCAGCATCAGCTTCAGGTCACGCTTAACCGCCCGCCGGTCAGTAAAGGATACCCCTGCCCCAAGATAATAGGGTCCCGGATCAGTGGAACCGGCATCCACAGCGATCAAGTGGGGCCGATACTCCAACCCGCGGCGAAAACTTTCCTCCGGAAAGCCATAGCCTAAAATAGCAGTAGGAGACAAGATGCGCATCTCCTTCATCTTCCTTACCTTACCTCCCCTCCACCGTCCAGCTCCGCCCTTCCCGGGCCAGATCCAGACGGCCACTAAAGACTTCTCTGGCCTCTTTCAGTGACAGGGCAGCATTGAATTCCGGCCAGAGATGGGTAAGCAGCAGGAAGCCTGCCCCAGCCTGCCGGGCCAGCTGTCCGGCCTGGCGGGAGCTAAGATGGCCCAGTTCCTGACCTTTGCTTTCATGCTCTACCTGCAGACTGGCTTCAGCCAGCAACAGTCCGCATTCCCGGCTGAATTCAGCCAATTCCTCGCTGTATGCGGCATCCCCGGTATAGACCAGGCTTTTGCCTTCAGCTTCCAGCCGCACGGCATAAGCAGGTAAACTGTGGCTGACCGGGAAAAATTTCAGTTCCAGCTGGCCGGCCCTGGCCTGCCCTCCGGCAGCCGGAATTGCTATCAGCTGCAAGGCTTCCTGGTAGGCAACAAACTGCTCAAACAACTGCGCCGGTTCGACGGGTGCATACACTGGTAGCGGTCCTGGCCGCCTCCCTTCCCGAATGGCACCTGCGATAGCATGCCTTATACAATGCAAATCAGCCCAGTGGTCAGGATGCCAGTGGGTAATGATTACTGCCGTCAGCTGCCAGAAGTCCATATGTTCCCGCAAACGGCCGAAAACGCCATTGCCACAATCCAGCAGAATCGCTGTGTCCCCGGAGCGAACCAGATAGCCGGAACAGGCACCACCAGCCCGGGGATAGGGGCCCCAGCAGCCCAGCACTGTCAACTTCATCAGTTAACCTCCTTCTCTGTCTGTAATTGGGCTTCCACCCAGCAACCAATAGCGCCATTCATCTGCGGTTCCGGCGGAATAACCACCTCTACCCCCAGCTCCCGCTCCAGAATAGTAACGAGGGCCCGGTTAAAGGCCACCCCGCCGGTGAAAACCAGTGGACCTTTCCCTAACAAAGGTTTTAGCATAGGCTGGACCCGCCGGAAAATGGTATAGTTCACTCCTGCCGCCAGTTCGGCAACGGAATAGCCCTCAACAATCCGGCCAATCAATTCCGATTCCCCGAAAACAGCACAGGTAGAACTCAACTCCACCGGGTTATCGGCATACTGACTCAGTTCCTCCAGACTAATGCCCAGAACCGCTGCCATGTTTTCCAGATAGCGGCCGGAGCTGGCCGCACACTTGTCATTGGTGACAAAATCCCGCATTTTCCCCCGGCTGACAGCGATGACTTTACTATCCTGGCCTCCTAAATCCAGCAGGGTAAAATCCTGCAACCCGGTCTGAGCCATTGCTCCCAGCATGTGGGCTTTCAGCTCCGGAATCGTTTTACCACCAGCTATTTTTACGGTATTGCGCCCATAGCCGGTGGAAACAATGGCTTCAAACTGCGGCAGACCCAGAGCAGCGAAATCCACCGCCAGGTCTTCTGCCACTTTACGGCCGTACTGGCGATAAAAGAGGATAGTATCGTAGCGGTGAAAACTCAACTCCGGCAGAGGCTCCCCCGGTTGCCAGCCTGCCTGCCGCGGGCCCAGCACCAGTTTAGCCTGCCGGCTGCCTAAATCCAGTCCCAGTAACATCGATTTCACCTCAACATCTCGATAAAGGACTCCAGCCGCATTTTACTGCGCGCATCCAGCCGCCCCGGTTTGTCTCCTTCCAGAGTCAAAACAGGGATATCCAGCTTCTCCCGGATGATTATATCCTCAATCTGACGGAAGCAAAAACTCTGAGTGTAATGGATAATCCCATCCAGATTGCGCCGTTCCACTTCCCGACTGATATCCTCCAGCCTTGCAAAAATATCATAGGGATAGGTATAGAGCAGGTACTGCTCCACGATATCCTCAGTGGCAAAAGGCATGGCAAACTGCCTTTGCACCTCATTATAGACCACCCGGGCTCCCAGCTCCTCTACAAATTGATAGATATCGGAGAAAATGGGGGGTACACCGATATAGCCCAGGCGCACATCCTCTTCAATCACCTTGTGGTGCTGGACTTCCGCCAGGAATGCTTCCACTTGCTGTTCAAAAGTATCGGGATCCCCATTAAAGTCACTGCAGGACACCTGGAAAAGATGGTTTTCAAACCCGCTCACCTGCTGGCCTTCCCAGGTCAGACGGTCAATTTCTGCCACCTTGCGGCGAATGCGGTCCAGCCGCTGTTTGGTAGCATTGACCTGGTCCCAGGTTACTCCCCCCAGGGCCTCCATCAGTTTTTCCATTTGCAGTTTGAGCATGTCCCGATCCCGATCGTAGGGAAAGGCGAAAGGTATGGTTTTAATCCCCTGGACCTGCAGGGTCTCCATCAGAGCGTGGGTATTGGAACAATCCCCCTGGGTCACAGCAATCACCCGGTCAATTTCCCGGTTGGCCAGAACGGTGCTGTAGATGCCCTTGATCCAGCCACACAAATTGCGGGGATAACCGGCTACTTCTGCCTCTTCCACCAGTTGCATGGGATCAGGGCTGGTAATGAAGATATTGTTGAGATCCACTGGTATCTCTCCTGCTGCGTAAATTATTTCCACCGGCACCGTGGTGGTTATGCCCACCTTGCCCACAGGCGTTCCTCCTTTACACGAAATTCTTGACCTAAATTTTCCCTTTCATTTTCAATATAGCCAGGGTTCTGGCCATTTCATTATACACCACCATCAGGCCTTCATCCACTCCCATTCCGGGTTTGGCCAGCATCTGATCGGGATTGGTAGCCAGGGCGATGTGCACACAGACCTGAGCCGAACGGTCAGTTTCATTACAGGTACCGCCCAGATAGGCTCCCATACCTCTGGCTTTGGCATAAAGGACCGCTTCGATGGTATTATTGATGCCTCCCAGGTCCGGTGTTTTGATTTGCACCATATGGGCTGACTGGTGATCGGTGAATTCTATAATATCCTCCAGGGTGTTACACCATTCATCGGCCACAATTTCCACCGTACAGCCTGTGTCAGTCAGTTCCTGTTTCAGGTCCTTCAGGGCCCGCATCTGGTCCGGTTTATTGCCCATATCCATCGGCCCTTCAATGCGCAGCTGCAAGGGCCGTGCTGCCGCCTCCAGTTCCTTGAGGTAAGCTGCCATCCGTTTGGTATCATGGCCAAAAGCCAGGCCAATGGTGCCATAAACATCAATATGTAAAACAGGACGGTAACCGGGTTGGCCTAATTCCTCTACCCGTTTCCGCAGCCACTCTACATATTCCAGTAACAGCTCTCCATTTTTGCCCAGTTTGGTCTCCACGTTATTGATCAGTCCATGCGGGAGCACATCAGCCCTTTTTACAATGGCCTTATCGGCATTGTTATGCCTTTCATCCCCCGTCTGACAAAAGATCGGTACAGGAGCGTTAACCAGTTGAGTCCCATATTCCCGGGCGATGGTTTCCGCCATGGTCTCCCTGTGGGCTCTGGCTACGGCATCCAGCAGGGCCTGGGTAATACCATAGCGCAGAGCAGTATGCAGTCTCTCCCCATTGGGACGGATAAAATGGTCAAATTCCTGGGCCAGGGGCCGAAAAGCGGTCAGTTCCCGACCCAGCAACCGGGGCTTTACCTCTTCCTCCAGCAGAGGAATAAAATCTCTGGCCAGAAAAAGGGGATCCCGGCCCCCTGCTCCCGAATACTGTACCGCAGCGCAATCGCCAAAAGCAATCTGTCCATCTTCCAGCATTAACATGATGGAAATGGATTCACCCCGCTGCCGGACAGCGGAAAAACCCGGGGTCAGAGGTTGACCCCGGTAAGTACCGCCATCAGGCTGAGCTCCGGCTTTAATGGCTTTCTGGTCATCAAAGAAGAATCCGGTTAATCCTGCCGAAAAAACAACATCTATTATCTTCATTATCATCGCCTCCGCTTTTCTATCTGGGCCGGCCTACCAGCATGCCTTTACCAATGGCATAGATATCATCGATTACCATCTGGAAACTGGGCTGGCGATTTTCCTTACGGCCCCGTTCAGCAATTTTCTCCTGATGGAAGGCCCGGATTTCCGCATCAAAAGGCAACTGGCCGAAATCCAGGAAACGCACCGCCCCCTGATTGTCCCGGGCCGGCAAAATCTTGCCCAGATTGTGGCGACTGGGGGCAAAAGGTACATCGATTACACCGGCCTTGAAGGCCCGTACGGCCCCAACGGCCCAGTCTCCCTCTCCCAGTTCCAGGGTCTTGTCCAGGATGGCCCGGGTTTCCTTGCGAATCATCTCCATTTCCAGCTGCAGCTCACTGGTCAGGGGCAAACTCTGATCCTTGAGCATGTTCAGTACCTGTTTGGTGGCCTTGAGCCCGGCGGCATTGGCTTCCCTGGTCGGAATTCCCATCGCCTCATGGGGAGTCTTAACAATTACCTTATTAACTCTGGCCAGGGCGGCAGTAACAGCGCCCCAGGAGATGACACCAAAGGCTTTGCTTTCATCTTGCGGGAAGCCGCCCATCCACTGGTGGAACACCGTGGTGATTTGCCGACCACTGTACCCAAAGCGGTTCAGATATTCCTCTGCCAGTTCGGCCAGGGTCCTTATGGCCGCTACATCCTGATAGAGGTTACCACATTGTCCATAGCCCAGGGTCAGGTTCATAACCCCCTGTTCGGCTGCCAGTAAGGCTTCAATAATAGCCACCGCATGGGATATACTGGGAGGCACCAGGGTACCGGTTAAAGGCCCAAAAGGCTCCCGGTTGATGCTGACCCCATTTTCTTCATAATATCCCACCAGGCGGTCAACATATTGCCAGTAACGGATAGACTTTTCCAGCGGCATATCTTTGGAATAAGGAATATTATAGCTGATACCGCCACCCTCAAAATCGGTAAAACCTCCAGCCAGCGTAATTTCCGCCAGCAAGCGGGCATCAGGAGTACCGTGCCGAACCTGTACCGGCACATTCACTGCTTCCACCACTTTACGGCAGGCATCTACCCCGTAATTGACTGCCGGAAAGCCATTGAGCATGGAGCGACCTGCTGCCCGGGACTCCTCGATTCCTGTTTCCGCCTCTTTATAGCGGTTTTGCCGGGTATAGGAATCAATGGTGGTGGGCAGGAAATCCGCCCCGCCTTCGTCCTGTAAATAACGCAACAGCTCTATGTGTTCATGCAAGAGAGCTACTCCGGCCCGGGGCTGGGCAAAGGTAATTCCTTCCCGCTTGCCCTGAGCCAGTTTTTTGGCCATCACCTTGCTGGCCGGTAACTGTTTATGATAGGCAATAGCTTCTTCCAGATCTACTCCGCGTCCGGTAGGCCAGGACTGCAATACTTCCTGCCGTTCAGCCCAAAACTGTTCTAAGTCCAGCTTTTTGTTCACAAGTTCCACACTTACCCCTCCTAGATTTCTCTAAGTCCGGCCGTCATGATAGTCATGGCCGCCTCTTCATCTATTTCAGCCAGCAGACCCATCGCTGCCAGAATATACTCCTGATCCAACCACAGGCGCGGTTGCATGGGTTTCAACAACATGGGCTGTTCCGGTTCAAACAGTACTCCTTCCAGAATCCGCCGGGGCCGGGGATGATGGACCAGCACCCCGCCGGTACCGATGACATGCCCGATTTGGGTCAAATCCTTGCCATACTGGACAAAGGTCGCCCCAAAAGGAGTGTAAACTGTTTCCAGCTGCCCCACATGCCGTTCAGTGGCCAGGCGGGCACAGAGGTAGCCCAGCAGCGTATCCCACTCCCATTCCTGTTCATTTACCGGCAGATAATCAGGCTGCTGGTGTACTTTCCGTACATATTCCTGACCTTCCTGCCATTTTTCTCTAAATAGCTTTAGCAACAGGGCCCTGGGGGTTGCTTCCCAGAGGGCCTCGGCACTATAACGCATGCCCAGGTCACCCTCAACTGTGCGCTTGGCTTTAGGCTCCGGTAAACCCTTCCAGTTAACTCCCGGCTTGCTGGGCCCCCCTTCGGCAATGGAATGCACATCCGTAGTGGCCCCGCCAATGTCCACCAGCAGCAGCTCCCCCCAGCCCCTCTGGCCTGGAGTCCCCTCTGCCAGCAGCCGCGCTCCTTGTAATACTGCTGCCGGGGTAGGCATTACAATCCCCAGCAATGTTTCTGCCTTATCCAGCCCTTTAGCGGCAATAATCCGTTCCAGAAAGACTTCCCGGATGGTTTCCCGGGCCGGTTCCACATTGAGCTGATTCAGTTCTGGCATAACATTTTCCGTCACCCGCACGGGAAAACCGGCCTGGCTGAGAATCTCCGCCACCTGAGCCGCTGCCACTTTATTGCCAGCAACCACCACCGGTACCCGTAAAGAGCCGGCAGCCAGAGTGTGGGCATTGGCAATGATCGTCTCCCTGTTTCCTCCATCGGTTCCTCCGGCCAGCAGGATAATATCAGGAGGTGTAGCAGCCATTTGTTCCACATCCTGCGGAGTAAGAAAACGGGAAAACACATGGGTTAGCCGCGCTCCAGCCCCCAGGGCAGCCAGGCGGGCCGCTTCCACTGTCAATTCCCGTACCAGTCCGATTGCCGCCAGCTTTAAACCCCCGGCTGCACTGGAACAGCCCAGTTTATGGGGGTAAGTCAGCGGATCTTCTCCCAGCTCTTCACCCAGCTGGCGACAGGCCCTGGTCAAACCGATATTAATATCCTCCTGAACGGTAGTAAAGGCTCTGGCCGTTCCCAGTAAACACCGTTTTTCCAGGTCTACTGCCGTTACCTTGGTGTAAGTGCTGCCGAAATCAACCAAGAGGGCCCTCGCTGTCATTGGATTCTCCCTCCCCCAAGTCCTGCCGGAGGTCTCGAATTACCACTTCCGGCAATGTGCCCGGTGGATAAACGCGATTAAAACCCATCGTTTTGAAGCGCGCCTCCACCGAAGCGAAATCCTGTTTACCTACAACCAGGTTACCACCAGCATAAAGCAGGATATCCCCAATCCCGGCTTCAATACACTTGTCCCTTAACCCCCGGCAGTCCAGCTCACCATGCCCATACAGCGAACCCACCAGTATAGCGGCGGCATCGGTCTCAATGGCGGCATTGATAAACTCCTCCTGAGTGGCCATTACCCCTATGTTTACCACTTTAAATCCTGCAGCGGTCAGAGCGTGGTCCAGAATTTTGTTGCCAATAGCGTGAACATCAGCACCTATTACCCCCAGAACCAGGGTATTGTTTTTTCTTGCCATGACTGAATCCTCCCCGTTACCTGTCTGCCTTTTCCACCTGTTTTATAATATCTCCCAGCAGAATTTTTCCTACACGCTGAAATTGCAGGGGATCCCCGCTGACCACAAAGCGATATTGACCCTGCCCCCCTTCTGCTGCCAGTCCTCTGCTGGCCAGCAGCTGCTCCGCTTCCCTCACCACTGCCTGGGCCGGATCCACCAGGGTGAGGTTACTGTCTGCCAGCCGGCGAATCACCGGCTCCAGGAAAGGATAGTGGGTACAACCATAAACCAGAGTATCTATGCCCTCTGCCAGTAAGGGCAGGACATATTCGCGCACCGCCTCAACCGTTTCCTCTGTATCAAAGCGACCACTCTCCACCAGCGGAACGAATTTGGGGCAAGCCTGCCCCAGCACCTCCGCCTCGGGCCGCAGAGCTTTGATCGCCGCCGGATAAGCCTGGCTGCGGGTGGTGGCTTCTGTAGCAATCACTCCAATTTTCCCGTTTTTACTGGCTGCTGCTGCCGCTTTGGCCCCGGGTTTGATCATGCCGATCATCGGGACAGGAAATTCCGCCGCCAGAGCCTCCAGGGTCAAAGAAGAGCTGGTATTACAGGCCACCAGCACCAGTTTTACTCCGGCAGCAGTCAGATACTCCATAATACCGCGGCCATAAGCCAGTAACTGTTCCCTGGTTTTTGACCCATAGGGGACATGGGCGGTATCTCCATAGTAAATCACATTTTCTGCTGGCAGATGTTTCAACAGCTCCCTGACAACAGTCAGGCCGCCCACTCCAGAATCAAATACACCTATGGGGGCAAATTTATCCACAACAATCACCTCTATTTATCTTTAAGCTCCAGTAAAGCCGATTTTATTACATTGATAGTTTCAGGGTCAGGTAAAAACCTCATTTCAATGACATCCAGCCGGGGAGCCAGTGTCTGAATCTCCTTTTTCCGGTTGGGAGAAACAATCACTGCATCCACGTCCTGCAGGAGAGCAGTCAATTCAGCCTCGTCATGACTTATTGATGTTAGCAGCTGCAAATGATTGAGTCCGGCCTGTTTCAGGGCCGCTCTGATTTTAGCCGCAAAAGTCTCGGAGAGGCAAACAATAGCCAGTTTACTACCCTGGGGATAGCGGGCAATGCGGACAATCGTTTCAATCTCCGGATTCAGAGCGATGCCCAGCACCGTCTTTTTCTTGTCGGCCACCAGTTGCTTGACTTCCTGCAAATGAAAAAAGGTAGAGACCACCAGGTCGACATTTTCCAGCACCTGATTGATTTTTGCCGGCTGGCGGCGAAAATCCTCAAGCAGGATGGGCAGGATGGTAATCCCCATACCCAGATGCATTTCCCGGCTAAAATAGTCCAGCTGTTCCCGGTTACATTCCACAAAAGCGATTTTCATGCGGGCCAGCATCTCTTTCTTCTCCCGGGCCCGCACATGGGCAATGGCCACAAATTCATCCAGGGAAAAGCCCATTTCCGCCGCCTCTTCCAGAGCCACATCGATTATCCGCAATAACCGCTCCTTCCGCCCCTCCTGGCGCAGAACAGCATCAGAATCGGTAATAAACGTCCCCCGACCCTGGGTAGAAACCAGAATCCCTTCCCCCTCCAGCTCTTTATAGGCCATGCTGACGGTATTGCGGCTGATATTGAGCATTTCCGCCAGTTCCCGCTCGGTGGGAATCTTCTGACCCGCTTCCCAGTAGCCGGTCTCGATCAAACGCTTGATTCCTTCTTTGAGCTGTATGTAGATCGGTACTCCAGACTTGCGATCTATTTCAATTTTCAGGTTCATTCCTTCACCACCTTTCTAATGGAGCATTGGACTAATGTATTAGTCCAATTCGACAAGTCTATGGCTTTTTCCTGCTAACTGCAAAATTTTTTCTGAATATAATATGCACCAAAAATAAAAGAAAACACCTCTGCTGCACAGAGGTGCTGATGAACCCTTATTCCGTGAAATAGCGAATTATTCCCTGGGCAATGGCCCGGGCTATCTGGTCCTGAAAACCGGGATCATTAAGGAGCTGCTCCTCGGTAGGATTGCTGAGGAAGGCCGTTTCTACCAGCACACTGGGCATCCTGGTGCCGCGCAAAACCGCCAGGCCCCTGCTGTCCAGCCAGACGCCATTATTGGCTCCAAAGGCCTTGCGCTCTGGGATTTTCAAAATCTCTTCCTGAATCAGTTGCGCTAGTTTGAGACGGGCAGCAATTTCCTCAGAAGTCCGGTTTTCATTGTTGTAATAGGTAGCAGAACCATAAACACTGCTGCTAGTATTGGAATTGGCGTGGATGCTCACAAAGAGCTGGGCCTGCTGGTCGTTGGCCAGGGTATAGCGTTCCGCCAGGGTTGGGTAGGTATCCCCTTCCCGGGTCATGATGATCTGGGCCCCTTCTTCCGCCAGATACCGCCGTACCCGCTGGGCGATAGCCAGGTTTACATCCTTTTCCTTAACCTTCAGCACCCCGCCGATGGCACCGGGGTCAGTACCACCATGACCTGGATCAATCACAATCGTGCGTCCTTGCAGACGGCCCAGACCTACCAGAATCTCCAGGCTGCGCCCATCCTGACCGGGAATCAGCACCGGAGCATAAACACTGCTATATACTGCTGTCAGCACTACCCCAGCAGCATCATCTTCCAGCTGCTGGACCTGGAGTAATTCCAGCCCGGGCCAGCTTTGTCCCGCCCCATCGAAAGGATTGAGCAATTTCGCCCCTGGCAGTATCACTTTCCACTGTCTATCCTGTTTCTCCAGCACTACCTGATCGGTAACAGAGCTGTTGGCATAAACCTTAATCCTGGTGCCATCCCCTTCTTTAATGGCCCTGATGTCAATATAAAGGCCCTGCTCAGCTGGCGGCAGGTTTGGCACCGGTTCCGGCTCAGGTTTGTCCTGAGGTTGACTGCTGACAGGCGTTACCTGCGGTTTTTCCTGCACCAGCCAGCCTGCTACCCAGGCGTTATTAGCCAGCTTGTACCATATCTTGCCGTCACTGGCTTTTTGCTGGGCGACCACCTTTAATTCCTGCCCCTGTCTGGCTACCCCTACTTTGGCGTAGTTAGTGCCCGGGCCAGTCCGCAGATTGACGGTAGTAGCGATTACATAAACTGTTTTCTGCACGGCAGCCGGAGCCTGGTTAACCGGTTTTGCCTCCGGCTGAGCTAGTTTATAACTAACCAGACTTTTAAAAACCCAGCCTGTTTGTTTGCCAAATTTGACCTGCAGCCAGTCTCCTTTTTGACTGAGAACCGGTAGCTTGTCCC